>DATNBT010000538.1:0-6276 GCA_035571855.1 Vicinamibacterales bacterium | reverse complement strand
CGCCACGGGCTCGTCGTGATCGAGGACGCCGCGCAGGCGATCGGCGCCGAACATCGAGGCCGGCGCGCGGGCTCCATCGGCCACTACGGATGCCTGTCGTTCTTCCCGTCGAAGAATCTCGGCGCCGCCGGCGACGCGGGCATGGTGGTGACCAGCGATCGCGCGCGCGCGGAGCAGGTGAGGCGGGTGCGCGCGCACGGCTCGCAGCCGAAGTACTACCACAAGGTCATCGGCGGCAATTTCCGGCTGGACGCGATCCAGGCCGCCGTCGTGTCCGCGAAGCTGCCGCATCTGGACGACTGGACGGCCGCGCGGCAGCGCAACGCGCAGCGATACGACGAGCTGCTTCACGGGCAGGCCGTCGGCCTGCCGGCGGTGGTCACCGATCGCCACATCTTCAATCAGTACGTGATCCGCGTCGCGGACCGCGACCGGGTGCGGGCCGGGCTTCAGCGCCTGGGCGTCGGCACGGAGATCTATTACCCGGTGCCGATGCACCTGCAGGAGTGTTTCGCCTATCTCGGCGTGGAGGCCGGCGTGCTTCCGGAAAGCGAACGCGCGGCGGCCGAGACGCTCGCGATTCCGGTGCATCCCGAGCTCACCGACGCGCAGGCGCAGTACGTCGCCGGCTGCCTTCAGGACGTGCTGGCGGCGCAGTCGCGGGCGGTGGCGTGATCGGCGTCCTGCCGAAAGCCGGGCAGGAACGCGTCGTCGAGGAGTTCTTCGAGCTCTTCAAGACGCCATGGGAGATCTATCGCCCCGGCCGTACCTACGACGTCATCATCGCGACGGCGGCGGACGTGCCGCACGTGCGGGCATCGCTGCTCGTCGCGTACGACGCGGACGTGAAGAACCTCGAACCCGACGCGAGGACCGTCCGAGTCGGGTACGACCTCTTCGAGGAAGTGCGCACGCTGCTCACGGCAGGACAGCCGCCGGAGCGCGCCCATGTACCTGCGTTGGACGGGTACATCGACGCGCTTCGAACCTGGATGAAAGAGGCGGGCGTGACCTTCGTGGAAATTCCTCCCGCGCCGGCGGGCCGCGATTGCACCGTGTGCCTCACGCACGACATCGACTTCGTCGGGATCCGCCGCCACCTCTTCGATCACACCATGTGGGGATTCCTGTATCGCTCCACGATCGGCGCGTTCAGGAAATACCTGCATGGCCGACTTACCGTCGGCCGTCTGCTGGCGTCGTGGCGCGCCGCCGCGTCGCTGCCGTTCGTGTATCTCGGCTGGGCGCGGGACTTCTGGGATCCGTTCGACTGGTACCTCGGCGTCGAAGCGCAGCTGCCCGCGACGTACTTTCTGATCCCCTGCAAGCGCCGCCAGGGCGATCGCGTGCCCGGGCCGCACGCGCATCGGCGCGCGACGGCGTACGACGTGCTCGACATCGCGGACGCCGCGAAGAGACTCATCGAACGCGGCTGCGAAGTCGGTGTGCACGGCATCGACGCCTGGACCGACGCGGGCCGCGGCACCCTCGAACTGAGGCGGGTCGCCGGTGTGACCGGGCAGCGCAGCGTCGGCATCCGCATGCACTGGCTGCTCGGCGATCGCGGGACCGCGTCGAAGCTCGAGCACGCCGGCTACAGCTACGACGCGACGAGCGGCTACAACGAGACGATCGGCTATCGCAACGGGACGACGCAGCCGTTCCGTCCGTTGACGGTGCACACGCTCATGGAACTGCCGCTTCACATCCAGGACGGCGCGCTGTTCTATCCGCACAACCTCGATCTCGACGCGGACGAGGCGGCGGCGCGCTGCCGTGCTCTGATCGAACACGCGCGCTCGGCCGGCGGCGTGCTGACGATTCTCTGGCACGATCGCAGCCACGCCCCGGAACGATTCTGGGGCGACTTCTACGTCGCGCTCGTGGGGTCGCTTCGCGCCTCGAACGTGTGGTTCGCGACGGCATCCCAGGCGGTCGGCTGGTTCCGGGCCCGGCGGCAAGTGCGCTTCGAGCGCGTCGACGGAGGACACGGCACCGGCGTCCGCGTGCGCTGCGACGCCCGGCCTATCCATCCGCCGCTGGTGCTGCGACGGCACCACGGGACGCGCAGCGTCGATGCGCCGTGGGACGGCGCTTCCGCCGTCGACGTCGCGCCGGCCCTTCCCATCGCATCGTGAGCAGCCATGCAGCACTCCACTGACGCCGTCTGTGTCATCACCCAGAGCGACTATCAGGCCGACCCGCGCGTCCGCCGGAAGGCCGAGGCGTTGATTGCGGCCGGATATTCGGTCGATGTCCTGGCGCTGCCTCCATCGACCGGGAAGAAGTCGTACACCCTGAACGGCGTCCGGGTGCGGACGATGCCGCTCGGCAAGAAGCGCGGATCGCTGGCGCGCTATGTGTTCGAGTACGCCGCCTTCTTCGTCTGGGCGCTCGTTCGCGTCACGCTGCAGATGCGCCGGCGCCGGTACGCCGTCGTCGACGTCAACACGCTGCCGGACTTCCTGATCTTCGCGCCCGCGATCGCGCGGCTGATGGGCGCGCGCCTCGTGCTGGACATGCACGAGATCACGCCGGAGTTCTACATGTCCAAGTACGGGATCAGCCGGAACGGCTGGATGGTCCGGCTGATGACGTGGCTCGAGAACCGGAGCATGCACTTCGCGGATCACGTGATGGTGATCAACGAGCCGATCCAGGATCTGCTGGTTGGCCGCGGGCTGCCGCGGTCCAAATCGACCGTGGTCATGAACGCGGCTGATGAAACGCGCTTCACGGACGACACGGAGGCGCCACGCGTCGCCGCTGCGGTTTCCCGCCCGCGGTTCGTGATGATGTATCACGGCACGCTCACGCGCACGTACGGCGTCGACATCGCCGTCGAAGCGTTCGCGACGGTGCAGCACGAGATGCCCGGAGCCGAGTTCTGGATTCTGGGATCGGGGCCGGAAGAACGTTCGCTGCAGCGCCTGATCGACGAGCGCGGCCTGAACGGCAGGGCAAAGCTCCTCGGGCCCGTGCCGTCCCGCGAGATTCCCGAGTGGCTGCGCACATGCGACGCCGGCATCCTCTCCATGCGCCGCGACGCCCTGCTGGACTTCGCGTCCCCTAACAAGCTCGCGGAGTTCATCGTGTCTGGCAGGCCCGTGGCGATCTCGCGGCTGAACGCCACGCGCTATTACTTCAGCGAGACGGCGCTGGCGTTCTTCGAGCCCAGCGATGCCGCCGATCTTGCGAGACAGATGGTCCGGCTCTATCGCGACCCTGCGCTGCGCGATCGGCTCGCGGAGGCCGCCAGGGCCGAATATCGCCCGATCCGCTGGGACGTCATGCGCGAGCGGTACCTGGATCTGATCGCGCGAGCGGCCTCCGCCTCACGCGCCCGCTCCAGCCTCCGTGCGGCCGACGAGGCGGCGGCCGGCGCGACCTGCACGGTGCCCGAACTGTGGGCGATGGTCCACAAGGCCGCGGCATGGCTCGATCGGATCGCCTACGCCAGCTACGACCCGTACGACGTGTGGGGCACGCGGTACGGCCGGCTGGCTCGCCGGCTCTATTACCGGAAACATCCGCTCGGCGTGCTGATGACGGCGCCGGTCGTGCTGATGGAAGTGCTCTGTCCGCGCCTCCGGGCGTTCTTGGTCAGGAAGAACCGGTTTGCGACCGCCGACGCGCAGCTCGCCCTCGGGTTCCTGAACCTCCATGAGATCTCCGGCTCGGCCGACTGGCTGCGGAAGGCGAGAGGGCTCGCCGACGATCTGCTGAAAGAGAGCATTCCGGGTTACCGCGGCCGGTGCTGGGGCTATCCGTTCGACTGGCAGAGCGTCAGCGGCCTGATGCGGAAGAGCACGCCGCACATCACGGCGACGCCGTACTGCTACGAGGTCTTCACGCGGCTGTTCGATCTCACGGGCGAGGAGTCGTATCTGGAGGTGGCCCGCTCCATCGCCGCCTTCGTCGCCGACGACCTGCACGACACGCCGACCGGCGTGGATGCCGCCGCCTCGAGCTACACGCCGAACGACCACAGCCTCGTCATCAACGCCAGCGCCTATCGCGCGTTCGTGATGTTCGACGCGGCGCGCAGGTTCCAGGACGATCGGTATCGCGCGAAGGCGTTCAGGAACCTCCGGTTCATCCTCGATGCCCAGCGCGCCGACGGCGCATGGCTGTATGCGCTCGAAAGTCCCGCCGAAGCGTTCATCGATCACTTCCACACGTGCTTCGTGCTGAAGAATCTCTGGAAGATCAACCGTCATCTCCACAGCCCCGCCGTCGCCGCGGCCGTCCGGAAGGGGTACGCGTGGTATCGGGAGCACCTGTTCGACGACGAAGCCGGCACGCGTTCGTTCGCCGTCGCGCCGCGCGTGCAGATCGTCCGCCGCGAGATGTACGACGTGGCCGAGGCGATCAGCCTCGGCGTGCTGCTCGGAGACGACATCCCCGGGGCGTTCTCGCTCGCCGATCGCCTCGCGGCCACGTATCTCCGGCAGGGACAGCATCGCGCGGGCCACTGGATCACGCGGCAGTACATCGGCGGAATCACGCATCGCGTGCCCTTCATCAGATGGCCGCAGTCGCAGCTGTTCCTCGCCGCGACGAACCTGCTGGCGGCGAAAGCGCGCGCACACACCGCCTCGGAACGGAGTCACGTCATGACGCTCAGCAAGCGCTCCGCCGCCCCCGTCCCCGCCTATGTCCTCGTGACCGCGGCGAAAAACGAAGCCGAGTTCATCGAGCGGACGATCAGATCCGTCGTGACACAGACGGTCCGTCCGGTGAAGTGGGTGGTTGTCGACGACGGGTCGACCGACGGCACCGACCGGATCGTCGCGACGTACGCGCGCGATTACCCGTGGATCGATCTCGTGCGCATGCCTCAGCGCCGCGAGCGTCACTTCGCCGGAAAGGCCGACGCGTTCAACGCCGGACGCCGGCACGTCGCCTCGCTCGCGTACGACGCGATCGGCAACCTCGACGCCGACGTGTCCTTCGACGACGACTATTTCGAATTCCTGCTCGGCCGGCTCGGCGAAGACCCTTCGCTCGGCGTGGTCGGCACCGCCTTCGAGGACACCTCGTTGCACTACGACTACCGCTTCGTGAGCATCGAGCACGTCGCGGGCCCGCTCCAGCTGTTTCGGCGCGAGTGCCTGGACGACATCGGCGGCTACGTGGCGTCCCGGCGCGGCGGCGTCGATCACATCGCGGTGATTACGGCGCGCATGAAAGGGTGGAAGACGCGGACGTTCCCCGGGAAGAGCTACCGGCATCACCGGGAGATGGGCACGGCGTCACGCGGCAAGGTGGCCGCGCGTTTCAAGAGCGGCGCGCTCGACTACGCGCTCGGCGGCCATCCGGTGTGGGAAGTCTGCCGCACGGTCTATCAGATGACGAAGCCGCCGTATGTGGTCGGCGGACTGGCGCTGCTCGCCGGTTATCTCTCCGCCTGTGCACAACGGATCGAGCGGCCGGTCGCGCACGAGCTGGTGCGGTTCCGCCGCCGCGAGCAGATGAACCGCCTGAAACATTTCTTCGCCGGCAGGACGGCGGCGTGACCGTGCCCGCGGAGGTTCCGCACATCTGCGTGTGCATCTGCACGTTCAGGCGCGAGGCCATGCTCAAGCGCCTGCTGACCGATCTGGCGGCGCAGCAGACGGGCGATCTCTTCACGTACTCCGTCGTCGTCGCCGACAACGACGAGGGCCGATCGGCCGCGCCGATCGCCGCCATGGCGGCGGCCGCGGCGCCGCACGTCGCGGTGACGTACTGCGTGCAGCCGCGCCGGAACATCGCGCTCACGCGCAACACGGCGATCGCGCATGCGACGGGCGACTTCATCGCGTTCATCGACGACGACGAGTGGCCGACGCCGCGGTGGCTGCTCACCCTGTTCACCGTGTGCCGCGACTACGGCGTGGACGGCGTGCTGGGCCCGGTGAAACCGCATTTCGCGGAACAGCCGCCGGCGTGGATCGCGACGGGCGGGTTCTACGACCGGCCGTCCTATCCGACCGGCTTCGTCATCGACTGGCGGAAGGGCCGCACGGGCAACGTGCTGCTGGCGCGCCGCGTGTTCGAGGGAGAACCGCAGCCGTTTCGTGAGGAGTTTCTCACCGGCGAGGATCAGGACTTCTTCCGGCGCATGATCGACAAAGGGCGTCGTTTCGTGTGGTGCAACGAGGCGATCGCGTACGAGACCGTGCCGCCGATCCGCTGGCAGCGGACGTTCATGCTGAAGCGGGCGCTGCTGCGCGGCGCCATCTCGCAGGTGCATCCGACCGCACGGCGAAAGGCGATCGCCACATCCATCTT
>DATNBT010000537.1:0-3120 GCA_035571855.1 Vicinamibacterales bacterium | reverse complement strand
CGTCGACGGGAACGGCTACGTGATGGCGACTATTCCCGCGACGACCACGAAGCGCGTGCCGGCGATCGGGTTCATCGCGCACGTCGACACGTCGCCGGAGATGCCCGGCGCCGGCGTCAGGCCGATCGTCCATCACCACTACGACGGCCGCGACCTCGTCCTCCCCGACGACCCGACCGCCGTGCTGCGGCTGGCGGAGACGCCGGCGCTCGCGAATCAGCTCGGCCACGACATCGTCACGGCCTCCGGACTGACGCTGCTCGGCGCCGACGACAAGGCCGGCGTCGCCGCGATCGTCACCGCCGCGGAGCACCTGATGGCGCATCCGGAGATCCCGCACGGCGTCGTCCGCGTCGCGTTCACG
The DNA here is from genome assembly GCA_035571855.1 of Vicinamibacterales bacterium. Taxonomy (GTDB): domain Bacteria; phylum Acidobacteriota; class Vicinamibacteria; order Vicinamibacterales; family CAVVIG01; genus DATNBT01. The sequence continues at coordinate 2,756 of DATNBT010000537.1, read as the reverse complement.
CCCGACGAAGAGATCGGCCGGGGCGCGAACCACTTCGACGTCGCGCGCTTCGGCTGCCTCTGCGCGTACACGCTCGACGGCGGCGGCCGCGGCGAGCTCGAGTTCGAGAGCTTCTCCGCGGACCTGATGACGGTGACGTTCCACGGCTTCAACACGCATCCCGGCTACGCCCGCGGCAGGATGATCAACGCGATCAAGATTGCCGCGGAGTTCATTCACCGCCTGCCGGCCGATCGTCTGTCGCCGGAAACGACCGACGGGCATGACGGCTTCGTCCACCCGTACGTGCAGCAGTCGGGCGTCGATCGCACGACGGTGAAGCTGATCGTCCGCGACTTCGACACGGCGGGCCTGGCCGCCAAGGAAGCGCTCGTCGAACGGATCGCGCGCGAGGCGTCGGCCGCCTTCCCCGGCTCGCGCGTGGAGATCGCCGTCGACGAGCAGTACCGCAACATGCGCGCGGTGCTCGACCGGCATCCGCAGATCGTCGACCACGCGCGTGAGGCGATCCGCCGCTGCGGCCTCGAGGTGGTGACGAAATCCATACGAGGCGGCACCGACGGCTCGCGGCTGTCCTTTATGGGTCTGCCCACGCCGAATCTGTTCGCGGGTGAACACAACTTCCACTCGCGGCTCGAATGGGTGTCCCGGCAGGACATGGAGAAGGCCGTGGACGTGATCGTCGCGCTCTGCCGGGTCTGGGAAGAACAGAGCGCGATGTAATATAGATGGCATGAAAAACGCGCTGATTTCCGCCGTTGGCCTGGCCATCCTGGGAGCGTCTCTCACCGTGTCGGCCGCCATCTCCGACAAGCTGAAGGAGCGGGTCGAAGAATCGGCGACGGTGCTCACGGAAATTCACTCCGCGCCCGACAAGGACATCCCGAAGGAGCTCTGGGATCGCGCGACGTGCGTGATCGTCATTCCGTCGGTGAAGAAAGCCGCGTTCGTGTTCGGCGGCGAGTACGGCAAGGGCCTCATGAGCTGCCGCAAGGCCGGCGGCTGGAGCGCGCCCGTCTTCATGGAGCTGCAGAAAGGCAGCTGGGGCCTGCAGATCGGCGCGCAGTCGATCGACCTCGTGCTGCTCGTCAGCAACGAGCGCGGAATGAAGAAGCTGCTCGGCAACAAGGTGACGCTCGGCGCCGAGGCGTCGGTGGCCGCCGGTCCGGTCGGCCGCGACGCGCGCGCCGCCACCGACGCGCAGATGAACGCGGAGATCCTCTCCTACTCGCGCGCGCAGGGCCTCTTTGCCGGCATCAATCTCTCTGGCGGCGTCCTGAAGCCCGACTCCGACGACAACGAGGACGCCTACGGAAAGAAGATCACGCCGGCCGCGATTCTCACGGGCAGCACGGCCGCGCCCGCGGCGACCGCGCCGTTCATGAAAGCGCTGCAGCGGTAACAGGACATGTCGGACGATCACTCGCTTCCGCCGGCGTCGGATTTGCCGCCGGGCTTCACGCCCGCGGAACCGGCGGGGCCTGCCGCGCCTGAGTTCACGCTCACACCTCCGCCCTCCGACGCCGCCCAGGGCCAGCCTGGCGAGGCGGTGCAGCAGCAGGCGTCGGAGTTCTCTCCGCCGCCGCCGGCGCCGTCCGGTCCGGCCGAGAGCGCGTGGGTTCGCGCCGGCCGCGAGATCATGGCGGGCCTCAAGACGCTCGTCTCCGCGGCGGTCTATGCGACGCTCATCGTCACGTTCGGGTTTCAGATCGCGCGCGTCGACGGCCTGAGCATGGCGCCGACGCTCGAAGATCACGACCGGCTCATCGTCAACAAGCTCGTCTACGAGCTGAGCGACCCGCGTCCCGGCGACATCGTGATGCTCTACTACCCGCTCAATCCGGAGAAGATGTTCGTCAAGCGCGTGATCGCGAAGGAAGGCGACGTCGTCCGCATCGTCGACGGCCACGTCTACGTCAACGACGTGCCGCTGCACGACAGCTACGTGCCGGACGAATTCCGCAGCCACGACGACTGGGGCCCGCAGGTCGTGCAGCAGGGCTACTACTTCGTCATGGGCGATCACCGCAACAACAGCAGCGACAGCCGTCACTGGGGTCCGGTGCCGAAGAAGTACATCGTCGGCAAAGTGAAGGTGCGCTGGTGGCCGCTTCAAGACGCGCGTATCTTCTGAAAAGTTAGAAGTTAGAAGTACGAAGTGAGAAGTACGGGCTCTCGGGCGATCCCGGCATCGGCTGGTCCCCGTCGCGTGCCCGAACTTCGAACATCTGTCGGGGACCACCATATGCTGAGATCGTCCGAGAGTCCGTACTTCTCACTTCGTACTTCTAACTTCTAACTTTTCGCCGGCGCGATCAGCGTTTCGTGCTCGCGCCGAAGCTTGTATTTCTGAATTTTGCCCGATGCGGTCATCGGGAACTCGGATACGAACCGCACGTACTTCGGCGCCTTGAATTTGGCGAGCGTCGCGGTACACCACGCGACCAGTTCGTCACCAGACACGGTCGCGCCCTCGCGGAGCCGTACGGCGGCCGCGACCGCCTCGCCGAAGAAGCTGTCTGGTACGCCGTACACGTAGGCATCGGCAACCAGCTCGTGCTCGCGGAGGCGATCCTCGATTTCCTTCGGCGCGATGTTCTCGCCGCCGCGGATGATCAGGTCCTTGATGCGGCCGGTGATCCGGAAGTAGCCGTCGGGATCGAGGCTCGCCTCGTCGCCGGTATGCAGCCACCCGTCGGCATCGATGGCGGCGCGGGTCGCCTCATCGTTGTTGTAGTAGCCCGTCATCACGTTGT
>DATNBT010000536.1:0-5903 GCA_035571855.1 Vicinamibacterales bacterium | reverse complement strand
GGCCTGATTGCGGGGCTCGATGCGCCGACCGCCGGGTCGGTGCTGATCGACACGGTCGACATCACCGCGCTCGGCGAGGACGCGCTGGCGAAGCTGCGCGGCGAAAAAATCGGCTTCGTCTTCCAGTTCTTCCACCTGATTCCGTCGCTGACCGCCTACGAGAACGTCGCGGTGCCGATGGAAATCGCCGGCGCCCGCGACGCGCGGCCGCGGGCGCAGGCGCTGCTCGACGAGGTCGGACTCACCGGCCGGGCCCATCACTATCCGTCGCAGCTCTCGGGCGGCGAGCAGCAGCGCGTCGCGCTTGCCCGGGCGCTCGCGAACAACCCGCCGATCCTGCTGGCCGACGAACCGACGGGAAACCTCGACAGCGCGAACGGGCGCCACATCATGGAGCTCGTGCGCGACATCCATAAAGCGCGCGGGACGACCATCGTCCTCGTCACGCACGACGCCGAGCTCGCGGCGCTCGCGGACGTCCGGCTGATCCTGCGCGACGGCCACGTGGCGGAGCGGACGTGAAGTTCGTCCTGGGCATGGCCGTCCGCGAGACCCGCGCGTCATGGCAGCGCCTCATCTTCTTCTTCGTCTGCATCGCCGTCGGTGTCGCCGCGATCGTCGCGTTGCGGTCGGTCATCCGGAGCGTGCGCGACGTCCTCGGCGGGGAAGCGCGATCGCTGATCGCGGCTGACGCCCTGATCTCCACCACGCGCGACTGGACGGACAAAGCGCGCGCGACGATCGACAGACGCCTCTCGGATGCCGGCGCCACCGCGCGCACCGAGACCATCGAGACGCCGACGATGGTGCGTCCGGAGGATCCGAATCGCGTGGCCGCGCGCATGGTCGAGCTGAAGGCGATTCAACCCGGCTTTCCGCTCTACGGCACCCTCACGCTCGAGAACGGCCAGCCGTACTCACACAGCCTGCTCGAACATCACGGCGCGCTCGTGCGGCCGGAGCTGCTGTCGGCGCTCGGCCTGAACGTCGGCGACGCGATCAAGATCGGCACGGCGGCGTTCGTCATCCGCGGCGTCGTCGCGAACGAGCCCGGCAGGAATCTCGGCGCGTTCTCCCTGGGCCCGCGCGTGTTCGTGGATTTCGACGACATGGCCGGCACCGGCCTGCTCGTGTTCGGCAGCCGCGCGCGCCGCGTGATCCTCGCGCGGGTGCCCGACGAGACGCTCGATCCGATGATCACCGCGCTCGATCAGGACTTCAGCGAGGACTACATCAACTCGCGGTCGTATCGCGCGACCGACGATGCGATCGGCCGCGACTTCGACCGGTCGGAGAACTACCTGAGCCTCGTCGGGCTGGTCATCGTGATTCTCGGCGGCATCGCCGTCTCGAGCGTCACGCGCGTGTTCGTGCTGCAGAAGATCCGCAGCATCGCCGTCCTCAAGTGCCTCGGCGCGACGAGCGGCCAGATCATGGCCGTGTATCTGCTGCAGGTCGTGTCGCTCGGCCTGGCCGGCAGCCTGCTCGGCGTCGGCATCGCGCGCCTGGCGCTCGCGGGCATTCCGATCGCGCTCGGACCGGAGTCGACGTCGCTGCTGGCGCAGGTGCACTACACGATCAACTGGCGGATCGCGCTGCAGGGGATCACGATCGGCGTGCTCGTCTCGCTGCTGTTCTCGCTCGTGCCGCTGCTCGAAGTGCGGCGCGTCAAGCCGTCGCTGCTGCTCAGGGACGAAACCCGCGCGCCGGGACGCGACGCCGCCCGCATCGCCGCGATGGTGTTCGTCTCCGCCGCGCTGATTGCCGTCGCCGCGTGGCAGGCCGCCTCGCTGCGCGTGGGCGTCGTCATCTGCGTCGGCTTCGCGGCGCTCGCCCTCGTCCTCATGGTCGCAGGACGGCTGCTCGTGAAGGCCGTTGCTCCGATGGCGAACGCGCCGTCTTTTCCGCTCCGTCACGCCGTGCTGCACCTCTCCCGGCCGGGCAACCAGACGCGCGTCATCCTGCTCGCCGTCGGCCTCGGCGCGTTCTTCATCGTCGGCATCAGATCGCTGCAGGCCAGCCTGCTCGACGAGTTCTCGATTCAGGTCAGCAGCGATTCGGCGGACATGTTTCTGCTCGACATCCAGCGCGGCCAGGTCGACGGCATGCGCCAGTTCCTGGCCGACCCGGCGAACGGCGCGGGCGGGTCGCGTCTCATTCCCGTCCTGCGGGCGCGGGTGACCGGCGTCAGCGGGCGCGTCACGACGCTCGAGAGCTTCGAGGACGTGCGCGCGCGCGGATCGCTGGCGCGGGAATATACCGTCACGTACCGCGATCACCTCGAAGCCAACGAGCGGGTCATCGACGGCCGCTTCTGGAACAGCCCCTCGTCCGAGCCGGAAGTGTCGATCGAGAAAGGGCTGCGCGAGCGCTTCCAGATCAACGTCGGCGACGTCGTCCGCTTCGACATCCTCGGCCGCACGATCAACGCGCGCGTGACGAGCATCCGCGACGTCGACTTCAAGGACGCGCGCGCCGGCGGCTTCATGTTCGTCTTCCGCCCCGGCGTGCTCGAGCAGGCGCCGCAGACCTACATCGCGCCGCTGAAGGGGCCGGAGGCCACGGCCGCGCGGACGAAGTTCCAGCACGATCTCGTCGCGAAGTTCCCCAACGTCTCGGTCATCGACTTTCACGACATCCTCGCGACGATTCGCGACGTCATGTCGAAGGTGACGCTCGCCATCACCGTCGTCGGCGGGCTGGTGCTGTTCAGCGGCGCGCTGATTCTCATCGGCGCGGTGGCGATGACGAAGTTCCAGCGCGTCTACGAGGCGGCGGTCTTCAAGACGCTCGGGGCCAGCACGGCGACGATCGCGCGCATGCTGCTGTTCGAGTACGGCGTCCTCGGCCTGCTGGCGGGCGCCGTGGGATCGGCGGGCGCGGTCGCGCTGACGTGGGGCGTGAGCCGGTTCGCGCTCGACATCCCGTGGAAAGTCTTTCCGGGAGAGCATCTGGCCGGCGTGGGGCTGACGGCGATATTGGTCGCAGCGATTGGGGTGTTGTCGAGTCTCGACGTGCTGCGAAACAAGCCGCTCGCCACGCTCCGCGCAGAGTAGAGCGGCCCTGTCTGGGCCGCGTGTTATGATCGGCTGTTCACCCACAGGAGTCGTCAGCGCCGATGGACGTGCAGCACTTCAAGGACGCGCTTCTCAGGAAGCGGACTGAAATTCTCGGCACCGGTGGAATCAAGCCCCTGCAGGCGTCGATGGAGAACAACACGCGGCAGGGCGACATGGCGGACCAGGCCAGCGGCAACAACGAGGTCCACATCCAGCTCAAACTGAAGCAGACCGACGCGAAGATTCTTCAGGCCATCGAAGAAGCGCTCTGGCGCATCGACAAGGGCACCTACGGTGTCTGCCGCGACTGCGGCGAGCCGATCGCCGAAGCGCGGCTCAACGCCATCCCGTGGACGCGCGTCTGCATCAGCTGCAAGGAAAAGCAGAACTCGTGAACCCCGTGAGCAACGAAACACCCGCCACCGTCGGCATCCTGACCGAGTTCTACACCGACAAGCTGGCGTCGCTGCTGCAGCACCAGGCGCACGCGCGGTTCGTCGAGCAGTACGACGCGAACAACACCTACCAGTACGTGATCAACCGCGAGGAAGTGCAGCTCGCGTGGCTGGCGAAGGCGATCATGGACGCCGGCGCCGACGTGCCGGACAACGCGCCCGCGGAGCGGACGCCGTCCCGCGGCGGCAAGGACGCCGCACACGCCATCTTCGAAGACGACGCGCGCAGCGCGCAGGCGTTCATGGACCGCTGGCGTCCGCGCGTCGAGGCGCTCGACCACGCGCGCCATCAGGCGATGCTCCGGGTCATCCTCGGCGAAACGCGCGAGCAGCAGCGGTTCTTCGAGCAGGCGCTGGCCGGCCGCACCGATTTGCTCGGCCGCCGCGGCGAGGCCGCCGGTCCCGCGAAGGGCGAAGTTCTGCCCGCGCGATGGATCGAGTAGCGATCGCGCTCGGCAGCAACCTCGGCGATCGCCGATCCCATCTCGACTTCGCCGCCGCCCGTCTCGCGCAGGCGTTCGCGAAGCTCCGCGTCTCCACCTACCACGACACCGCGCCCGTCGACGTCCCCGGGCCGCAGCCGCGCTTTCTGAACGCCGCCGCGGTGGGCGACACCTCCGCCTCGCCGCACGAGGTCCTCGACCTGCTCATGGGCATCGAGCGTGAGCGCGGACGCGAGCGCGCGTTTCAGAACGCCGCGCGGACCCTCGATCTCGACGTGATTCTCTTCGGGGACGCGATACTGAATGAAAAAGCGCTCACGATTCCGCATCCGCGGTTCCGTGAGCGCCTCTTCGTGCTCGATCCTCTGGCGGAGATCGCTTCCGATCTCGTCGATCCCGTGACCGGACGGACGGTCGCGGAGTTACGCCTCGCTCTTGCGCATCGTCACCGGTGAGGTGACGCTCGCGTGCGGCGCGCCGACCGGCTGCGCGACGACGGCCTTCCGGCGCGCGAAGAACAGCCGCGTGTTCTCGATGTAGATGTAGTAGACAGGCGTGATGTAGAGCGTCAGCAGCTGCGACACGATCAGCCCGCCGACGACCGCGAGGCCGAGCGGGCGCCGCGATTCGGCGCCGGCGCCGAGACCGAGCGCGATCGGCAGCGTGCCGACGAGCGCCGCCATCGTGGTCATCATGATCGGGCGGAAGCGCACGAGACACGCCTCGTGGATCGCTTCGAGCGGCGTCTTGCCGGTCTTCTGCGCCTCGACCGCGAAGTCGACCATCATGATGCCGTTCTTCTTCACGATGCCGACCAGCATGATGATGCCGACGAAGGCATACAGGCTCAGCTCCGTCCTGAAGATCAGGAGCGTGAGCAGCGCGCCGAAGCCGGCCGACGGCAGGCCCGAGAGAATCGTCAGCGGATGCGTGAAGCTCTCATACAGCACGCCGAGGACGATGTAGATGACGACGATGGCCATCAGCAGGATGAGGCCGAGGCCCTGCAGCGAATCCTGGAAGGCCTGTGCCGCGCCCTGGAACGTGCCGGTGATCGTCGACGGCAGATTGGCGCCTGCCGCCGCTTTGATCTGATCGACGGCGTCGCCGAGCGCCATGCCCGGCCGCAGGTTGAACGAAATCGTGACGGCGGGGAGCTGGCCGAGGTGGCTCACCTGCAGCGGGCCGACGTCGGTCTTCAGCCGCGCCACCGACTCCAGCGGAATCAGCGCGCCGCTCGTCGATCGGACGTAGAGCAGCGACATCGCCGCGGGATCCCGCTGGAACTGCGGCGCGACCTGCAGGATCACCTGGTACTGATTGTTCGGCGCGTAGATCTGTGAGACCTGGCGGGTGCCGTACGCGTTGTAGAGCGAATTCTCCACCTGCGTCGCGCTGAGCCCGAGCGTCGACACCTGGTTGCGGTCCATTTCCACGGTGACCTGCGGGTTCTTGAGCTGCAGGTCGCTGCTGACGTCCTCGATCCCGGGAATCTCGCGCACTTTTTCCTCGAGAATCGGCGCGTAGTGATAGAGCTCCGCGGTGTCGGTGTCCTGCAGCGTGAACTGATACAGGGCGCGCTGGCCGCCCTGACCGGCGCCGAGGTTGATCGGCGGCTGATTGGTCATGAACGCCCGGATGCCGGGAATCTGCGCGACCTTCGGCCGCAGGTCGGCGATCAGCTGGTCGACCGACAGCTTGCGGTCCTTGCGCGGCTTCAACTCGACCCAGATGCGGCCGGAGTTCATCGTGCCGCCGTTGTTGCCGATCGAGCCCACCATGACGTTCGTGCTGGCGACGTTCGGGTCCTGCGCGACGATCTCGGCGACGCGCATCTGGTGTCGATACATGTCGTCGTAACTGATTCCCTGCGCCGCCTCCGTGTTCACCATCAACCGGCCCTGATCCTCGCTCGGCAGGAACCCGGTCGGCACCAGCCGGAACAG
>DATNBT010000535.1:0-5478 GCA_035571855.1 Vicinamibacterales bacterium | reverse complement strand
GCGTAGCCCTCGCCGTTATAGATGCCGACGTGGACCTCGCCGTAGTTCGACGGGAAGTTGTAGTGGAACGCCGCGCCCGCGTCCGCAGAGTTATAGAAACCCTCGCGTTCCGTGAACGTCGTCCCCTGGAAGCGATAGCGGTAAATGCCTTCCTCGTAGTCGATGAGCGGCGTCTGCTGGACGCCGAAGCGCGCCCACGAGCCCTTCGTCAACCAGTCGTCGAGATTGATCTGTGCGAAGGCGTACTTGACGCGGAAGATGAGGCTGTCGTTCGAGATGCTGCTGCCGGGGCCGAGCGTAACCAGCCCGCTCTCACGGACGATGTCGGGCGTGATGCGGAACGAGACGATGTGCGAGATCTGGCCGGTGACGTTGATGTAGCTGCGGCTGACGTTGAACGCGCCCGGGTTGATGACGTTGCCGTCCGAGTCGGTCGACTGCGGGTTCTGCGTGTACGTGTAATCGGCGTAGAGCGTGACGCCGAGCTTGATCGACGGCGTGTCGTCGGGCGGTGTATATCCGGCGGCCGGCGTGATCTGCGCGAAGGCGGCCGAGGACACGAGCAAGATGAAAGCAGAGAGAATGAGTGATCGCATGCGCCGGAGAATATTCCGGCGGGATGTCGAGCGTGATTCGGGACGGTTACGGGCGTGTTAAATCAGCGGCAGGCGTCAGGAGGATGTACCAGCTCTCGCAGTCGCTGCGCGATCCGCCGGCCAGCGTGACGGTGAAGACCAGATGCAGCGACGGGATCTTCCACTCGTGCTTCGCGAGATTTCCAGGCTCGTCCAGTCGGTACGGCGTGAGCAGGTTCGCCGCGGAATCATGCGCGCGATGCTCGTCCTGGACGCCCTCGAAGATCGCGAACTCGCGCTTCGGCCCCATGTGCACTTCGAACTTCGGCACGCCGTTGACGACGTGGTCGTAGACGCGCTCCGAGTACGTGCCGTCGAACTGCCGGCACGACTGCCAGTTGCCCTCGAGGATGTGCTTCGGGTTCTTCGAGTAGGACGTGAACTGCGCGAGCAGAACGAGCGCCAGGACGGCACGCATGCGGTCTCAGGATAGCTCCGGTTAACGCACAATTAACAGGTTCGACACCACACGGAAACTCCGGGCCCGTACCTTGACACCCGGATGCCACGGCACAAGGTCCTCATCGTCGAGGACGAGCACGACATCGCGGGCCTGATCAAACACACGCTCGAGCGCACGGGCGACACCGAAGCGTACGTGGTGGGAAGCGGCGACGCGGCGCTCAAGTCGGTCGCCGAAGAAACGCCCGACCTCATCATCCTGGATTTGAATCTGCCGGTCGTCAGCGGCGTGGAAGTCTGCCGCATCCTGCGCTCGCGCGCCGACGCGCGCCACGTGCCGATCATCATGCTGACGGCGCGCACGAGCGAAGACGACCGCGTGTCGGGCCTGGAGATCGGCGCCGACGACTACGTCACCAAGCCGTTCAGCCTTCGCGAGCTGAGCGCGCGCGTGCGCGCGCTGCTGCGCAGAAGCACCGCCAGGGAAGACCGCCCGCTCGGCGCCTATCGCGGCGACCGCCTCACCGCGGATTTCGAGGCCGTGTCGGTGGCGGTCGACGGCGGCACCATTCGCCTGACACGGCGTGAGTTCGAACTGCTCCGGTATCTGGTGCAGAACAAGAACCGCGTCGTGTCGCGCGACCGGCTCCTCGAGCGGGTCTGGGGATACGACCGGTCGGTCGAAACGCGCTCGGTCGACGTGCACGTCGGGCGCCTGCGCAGCAAGCTCGGCGAGGCGTCGAGGCAGATCGAAACCGTCATCGGCCTCGGTTACCGGTTCATCGATTGAGGCGTCCGCCTGAAGGCGGACACTACCTGCGCTATTTCTTCAGAGACTTCAGAATCTTCGGTGTGAGGAACCAGCGGAGCATGCCGACGCCTTTCGGCGGCAGCGCGTCGAAGTCGATCCGGCAGATCGCGCCCTTCTTGAACTCCATCGGGTGACGCATGCCGATGAGCCGTGACGCCAGCTCGCCGAGGCCCGGCTCGTGGCCGACGAGGGCAATCCGCTTCTTCTTCGCCTGCTTCTCGAGCTCGGCGATGACGCCGGCCGGTCCGCCGCCGGGCGCAAGCGCCTCGACGTTCACCACCGCGGGATGCGGAGAAAACGCCGCGGCGAAGATGTCGGCCGTCTGCCGCGTGCGCACGAGCGGGCTGCTGAGGACGACGTCGATGGCGACGCCGAGGCGGGCGACGGCCTTCGAGGCCTTGCGCATCCGCTGCATGCCGTCCTCGGACAGCGGCCGCTTGGAGTCGTCGGGCCACGCGTCGCCGCGTTCTTCGGCGAGGCCGTGTCGGATGACGTAGATCTCGTACTCGTCGGCCATGGCGATGTCAGCTCGCGATCGCGCGCCGGGCGCGCGGCGTGCCGGCGGTGGCCCGGGTCGCGCGCGCCGCGATGTCGCGAATCGCCGGCTGCTGGCGCAGGAACTTCGCGTGCAGGCGGCGGCACTCGTCCTCGAGCGCGCCCACGAGCGCGTCGATCTTCCGCCACATCGTCAGATCGGGCGGCGCGATCGCGGGCTGGATCCCGCGCACGCGGTCGATGAGCACCTGCAGATCGTGCAGCCGGCCGAGCGTGTCCTGGTACTTCTTGACGGCCTTGACGTCGGCGGACCGCTTCAGGCCCGCGGCCTCGCTCGCAATTTCCAGCGCATACCGGAACTTCTTCAGCGAGATGCGGACGTCGTGCAGGCGTTCCTGGAGGTAAATCGATCCCGCCGCGTCGAGCGCGGCGACGACCGCCGACGCGCGGCGGTTGACGCGCGCCTCGATCGCCCACATCCAGCCGCGGGACGGCTTGCGATCTTCGAGGCCGCGCGCCACCTTCGCCAGCTTCTTCGCGAGACGCTCGACGTCGCCCGCGGGCAGGCGCTCGGCGAGCCGCTCGCGCGCCTGCGACAACGCGTCGGTCAGCGCGCTGCCGAGGCGGCGCATCACCTGCGGATCGAAGTCGCCGCTGTCGTTGAGCTGCTCGGCCAGCTTGACGAGCACGCCCAGCTCGCGGACGATGCCCAGCTCGACCGTGACCGTCTTCAGGCGCCGGCCGAGGCGCGCGGCGACCGGGGCCTCGAGCTCGAGAATGGGAAGAATCTCGCGAAGACGCCGCGACGCGACACGGGTACGGTGCATCGCCATGAGCTCGCCGTCGGCGAGCCCCTGTAACATCCGCGTAAATTGATCGAGACGCTTCTCGAGAAGCTCGTAGCGCCTGCGCGTGGCTGACATGTTGTCCGGTGAGCGAAGAGCCCGGCCCATTATAGTAAAAGGCGATGCGGCTCGCCGCCATCGACATCGGCACCAACTCGCTGCACATGATCGTCGTGCGCGTGCGTCCCGATCTGTCGTTCGAAGTCATCGATCGCGAAAAAGAAATGGTGCGCCTCGGCGCGGGCGGCCTCGACGGCAAAGCGCTGACGCCGGAGGCGATGCACGCGGCGCTGCAGGTGATGTCGAAGTTCAAGCGCCTCGCCGACAGCCACGGCGTCGACGAGATCATCGCCGTCGCCACCAGCGCGACGCGCGAAGCGCAGAACGGCAGCGACTTCCTCACGCAGATCATCGAGGAAACAGGGATTCGCGCCAAGCTCATCTCCGGCACCGAAGAGGCGCGCCTCATTCATCAGGCCGCGGCCTACGGCGTCGGCGTGACGAGCGACGTCGCCGTCGTCATCGACATCGGCGGCGGCAGCGTGGAGATCACGCGCGGCACGGGCCCGACCATGGAGCTCGGCAAGAGCTTCAAGCTGGGCGTCATCCGCCTCACCGAGCGGTACGTGAAGAGCGATCCGATGACGCCGCGCGAGGAGCGCAAGCTCGTTCGCCACATCGAAGAGGAAGCCGGCAAGTTTCTCGGGCAGATCGCGAAGCAGGGATTCGAGCGCGTGATCGGCACGTCGGGCACGATTCAGAGCATCGGCGCCGTCATCGTCGGCGATCGATCCAGAAACGTCAGCCTCCGCAACCGGCGCCTCACCGGAAAACAGATCCGGCGGACGCGCAAGGCGCTCGTCGCGCGCGACCTGCAGGAGCGGTTGAAAGTCCCCGGGCTCGAGCCGCGGCGCGCGGACCTGGCCGTCGCCGGCAGCATCCTGCTCGACACGCTGGTGCGGCGGCTCGGCGCCGGCGAGATCACGCTGTGCGATCTGTCGCTGCGCGAGGGCCTGATCCTCGACTACATCGCGAGGCACCGGAAAGAGATCGTCCAGGCCGATCGTTATCCCGACGTCCGGCGGCGCAGCGTGTTCGAGCTGGCCGAACGCTGCAACTACTGGCCGGAGCACGCGCAGCAGGTGGCGCGCCTCGCCGTGCAGCTGTTCGATCAGACGCGCGGCATCCACGGGCTCACCGATCGCGAGCGCGAGTGGCTCGAGTACGCCGCCCTGCTCCACGACATCGGCGTGCATATCAGCTACGAGCGCCATCACAAGCACTCGTACTACCTGATTACCAACGGCGACCTGCGCGGATTCGAGCCGGACGAAATCGAGCTCATCGGGCTCATCGCGCGGTATCATCGGCAGGCCGCGCCCAAGCGCCGCCACGAGCAATTCGGGGATCTCAAGAAAAAACGGCGGAAAACGGTCAGAATCCTCTCCGCCATGCTCCGCCTGGCCGAAAGCCTCGACCGCAGCCACTCGCAGCCGGTTTCCGGCCTCGACGTGCACGATCGGGGAGATGATGGACTTCTGCAGCTGCGGGCGTCCGGTGACGCCGAGCTGGAGCTGTGGGCCGCGACGAGACACGCCGCGGAATTCGAACGGCTGATCGGCAAACCGCTGCGTGTCGAGGTGAGCTCCGCCGGAACTTCTCATGCTGAACATACTCACGACCCCGCACGAGTACCCGGGCAAGCTGTTCGTCGTCGAGGGCATCGACGGCTCGGGGAAGACGACGCAGCTCGGGCTGCTGGCGAAGTGGCTGTCGGCCGAAGGCCATCGGGTGTTCGTCACCGAATGGAACTCGTCCGTCCTGGTGAAGGCCGCCACAAAAACCGGCAAGAAAAAGAACGCGCTGACGCCGATGACGTTCAGCTTGCTGCACGCCACTGACTTCGCGGACCGGCTGCTCTACAAGATCATCCCTCCGCTCAAAGCCGGCATGATCGTGCTCGCCGATCGCTACGCGTACACCGCGTTCGCGCGCGACGCGACGCGCGGCGTCGATCGCCAGTGGGTCCGCGAGCTGTACAGCTTCGCCGTGAAGCCGGACCTGACGCTCTACTTCCGCGTGCCGATCGACGTCTCGCTCGATCGCCTGATGGCGCGACGCGTGAAGCTGAAGTTCTACGAGGCCGGCATGGACCTGGGCTGGAGCACGAACCCCGTCGAGAGCTTCCGCCTGTTCCAGGGCAAGGTGCTCGACGAATACGACCGCATCGTCGACGAGTACGGGCTGAACGTCGTCGACGCCGTCGGCAGCATCACCGAGCAGCAGCGCG
>DATNBT010000534.1:0-16373 GCA_035571855.1 Vicinamibacterales bacterium | reverse complement strand
CGTGTCGTTCTACATCCTGGCCGGCTTCATCAAGCCGAACCCGCGGTCGAACGAAGCGGCGGTGAAATACTTCCTGCTCGGCGCCTTCTCGCTCGGCATCCTGCTGTACGGCATGTCGCTGATGTACGGGCTCTCCGGGACGACGAGCCTGCGGACGATGGCGACGGTGTTCGTCGGGCAGGAGCGCGATCCGCGGCTGGTGCTGGCCGTGATCCTCGTCGTCGCGGGCGTCGGCTTCAAGATCGCCGCGGTGCCGTTCCACATGTGGGCGCCGGACGTCTACGAAGGCGCGCCGACGCCGGTGACGGCGTTCCTGTCGGTCGGCTCGAAGGCCGCGTCGTTCGCGATGCTGCTGCGCATCTTCCTCGAGGGGATGCCGTCGCTCAGCACCGACTGGCGGATTCTGTTCGAGGTCCTCGCGATCGCGACGATGACGATCGGCAACCTCGCGGCGCTCACGCAGAGCAACCTGAAGCGCATGCTCGCGTACTCGTCGATCGCGCATGCCGGCTATCTGCTCATCGGCATCGTCGCCGCCGGCGCTGGCTACACGCGCGGGGTGACGGCGGTGCTGGTGTACCTGTTCATCTACGCGTTCATGCAGCTCGGCGCGTTCGGCATCATCATCCTGATGCGGCGGCAGGACGTCATCGGCGACGAGCTGAAGGATTTGAGCGGCCTGTACCTGCGGCGTCCCGTCGCGGCGTTCGCGATGCTGATCTTCATGCTCTCGCTCGGCGGCATTCCGCCGACGGCGGGATTCATGGGCAAGTTCTGGCTGTTCAGCGCGGCCATCGAAGCCGGCTTCGTCTGGCTGGCGGTGATCGGCGTCCTCAACAGCGCGATCTCCCTCTACTACTACATCCGCGTCGTCGTCTTCATGTATCTGAAGAAGGATGCGACGGGCAGCGAGCCGGTGTTCAGTCCGTCCCTCGCGATTGCCGTGGGCGTCGCGGTCGTGGCGACGATCTTCCTCGGCGTCTATCCGCGGCTGCTGTTCGACGTCGCGGACGCGTCGGCGCGCACGCTCGGCGCCGTCGGCCTCTCCGCGCTGCGCTGACGAATCCGGACAATTCGACATCTGGTCGTCTGGTCATTTGAAATGCCTGAATGATCGGATGCCGCCGTGCCAAAATTCACGATCCCGATTGCGTGAATCATTTCACAAGGGTACGCTATACTCGGCTGCTGACTGACGATCGCCGCTTCCCCGGTTGGGTGAGATATTCCGGCGTCGGGCTCGAGTTGGCCGGCGCGACCGCCGGGCTTGCGCTCGTCGGCTACTGGATCGACGGCAAGTTCGGCACGAGCCCCTGGGGCATTCTCGTGGGCGTCTTCATCGGCATCGGCGGCGGTCTCTACAACCTGGTGAGGGAATCGCTCGCGGCGGTTCGCGAAGCCAAGGATGACGACGAGCACCGCGAGTAGCCGGTTCGCGGGGTTTCTCGCGATGGCCGTGGCCGTCGCGGCGGCCATCGCGGCGCTGGGATTCCTGCCGACGCGCCGGTTCGCGGGCGATGCCGGTGTGCCGGCGATGCTCGCAGGGTGCGCGATCGGATTGATTTCGGCGGCGGCGGCAGGCGTGCTGCTGGTCGCCTTCGCGGCGGAGACGCCGGAAGCGCGGATGAAGCGCAGCTTCCTGGCGATGACCGCCAGGCTGGGCGTCGCCGTTGCGCTTGGCGCGGCCGCCGTGCTCAGCGGGCTGTTCGCGACGCAGCCGCTGCTGCTCTGGATTGGAATCGCCTACGTGGCGATGCTCCCGCTCGAAGTGAGACTCGCGATATATGGCTGAACAGGAAAGTCCTCTCGAACACGTCGTCCAGCACCCGCTCGTCGAGCGTTCCGTCGCGCCGGGAGCGCTGACGCCTGAAGGGAAGATCACGATCTTCTCCGATCAGATCGCGATGCTGGCGCTCGCGGGCATCCTGCTCATCGCGCTCATGCCGATGCTGGTGAAGCGCCGCCGCGGCAGGGGCGACGTGGACGCGCTGGTGCCGTCGGGATCGGCGAACATGCTCGAGGCGATCTGCGAGTACCTCCGCAAGGAAGTCGCCGAGCCCGTGCTCCACCAGTACACCGACCGCTTCATCAAGTACATCTGGAGCGTCTTCTTCTTCGTGCTCACGGTCAACATCCTCGGCCTGCTGCCGATTCCGGTCATCTCGAACCTGTTCGGGACGCATCTCGGCGGTACGGCCACCGGCAACATCTGGGTGACCGCGACGCTCGCGCTCATCACGATGGCGATGATGGTCGTGAACGGGCTGCGCATCGGCGGCAAGGCGTACCTCGCGCACTTCTGTCCCGGCCCGCTGTGGCTCGCGCCGCTGCTCGTGCCGGTGGAAATCATCGGCCTCATCGCGAAGGTGTTCGCGCTGGCCGTCCGACTTTTCGCGAACATGATCGCCGGCCACATCCTGCTGGCCGTGCTCCTGTCGTTCATCATGGCGGCCGGCGCGGTGAGCACCGGCCTGGGCCTGGGCATCGGCACGGTCGTCGTGCTGGGCAGCGTCGCGATCAACATGCTGGAGCTGTTCGTCGCGTTCCTGCAGGCGTTCATCTTCACGTTCCTGACGACGCTCTTCATCAGCATGTCGGTCGTGCTGCATCACGACGAACATGAAGAAGGACACGGGCACGCGCACGAACACGCGCACTGAACCGGAACTCGCCATGCTCGCGAAGGTCGGGGCGACCGCGGGCCATGAGGCGTGACTGCGATGGCGATCGGAAGAGGCCACTCCCCGGTGGCACTGTGTAGTACGGGCCTTCAGGCCCGTCGACGACAGGCCTAAAGGCCTGTACTACTGAGAGGAAGAGCGATGGATCGGAAACAGCTTGTGAGAATGGCGCTCGGCCTGGCGGGCGTGGGGGTCGCGATGCTCGCGATGCCGCACGTGGCGTTCGCGCAGGAAGCGGCCGGCGCGGCCGCGGCGGCGGCGGAGAAGGGCACGTTCCTGACGACGCACGGCGCGGGCTGGCTCGGCGGCGCAATCGGCGCGGGCCTGGCCATCATCGGCGGCGCCGCCGGCATCGGCCGGATTGGCGGTTCGGCGGTCGAGTCGATGGCGCGGCAGCCTGCGGCGGCCGGTCAGATCTCGACGGCGATGATCATCACCGCGGCCATGATCGAAGGCGCGACGCTGTTCGCGGTGGTCGTCGGCATGCTCGCGGTGCTGAAGGCGTAACTGGTTAACTCGCCACCACGGAGGACACGGAGGATAGGGGAAAGAAAACTCCTTTCCTCTTTTCCTCCGCGGTGGAGATTCTCTGAATCGACATCTTATGAAGAAGCTTTTGACAGTTGCTCTGATCGCCGTTGCCGCCGCGCCGCTCTACGCCGCTGAAGAAGGCGCCACGCTCAGCCCGTTCGCCGGCAACGTCGGCAACGCGCTGTGGACGCTGATCATCTTCGTCATCGTCGTCGTCGTGCTCGGCAAGTTCGCGTGGGGCCCCGTGCTGTCGCTGCTCCAGGAGCGCGAGGAGTTCATCCATAAGTCGCTGTCGGACGCGAGACGCGATCGCGAGGAGGCGGAAGCGCGCCTGCGCGACTACGCCGGCAAGCTCCAGAGCGCCCAGGCCGAAGCCGTCGGCATCATCGAATCCGCGCGCAAGGACGCCGAACGCCTGCGGGAAGAGCTGCGGACCAAGGCGCGGAGCGAAGCGGACACGATGATCAGGAACGCCGAGCGCCAGATCGAGCTGCAGACCAGCCGCGCGCTCCAGCAGATCCGACAGGAAGCCGTCGATCTGTCGGTCAACATCGCGTCGAAGCTGCTTCAGCGCAACATCACGAAAGAAGACAACGAGAAGCTGATTGCCGATGCGCTCAAGCAGATGGAATCGACGCCCCGTTCACACTGACTGACGGCGCGAAAGTCCGGCAAAACCAGGCAATAAGGCTCCAAAAACATCCGCGTTTTTGGATTTTCCGCGATTCATCCCAAAAAACCGCCACTGAAAGTGCAGTGGCGGTCATTCATCCCTCAACCGATAAGTTACATTCAGGAAACGGACCTTCAACGTTTTGGCGTCCGTCTCGACACGTTGTCTCGGTTGCGATGCAAATGTATCCGAACTGCGACAACCCTATAAGGAGCAAAGGAATGCGAGCAAGAAATCTGATTTTCCTCCTCGCGATGGCGCTGTTCGCCAGCCCGTTGTTTGCGCAGGAGACGACAGGAAGTCTGTCCGGGCGTGTGATCGACCCGCAGGGCCTGGCGGTTCCCGGAGCGACCGTCACGGTCACCGGTCCGCAGGGCGCCAAGTCGACGACAACCGGCGGCGACGGCCGCTTCTCGGTTCCCTTCCTCACGCCCGGCACATACGCCGTCCGCGCCGAGCTGCAGGGATTCAAGGCCGTTGAACAGAAGGGCGTCAACGTCGGCCTCGGTCAGACGGCGGATGTGTCGCTGAAGATGGAAGTCGGCGGCCTCACCGAGACCGTGCAGGTCACGGGCGCCGCGGCCGTCGTCGACACGTCGTCGACCACCGTCGGCGCGACCATTTCGACGCAGGAAATCGCGCAGGTTCCGGTCGGCCGGCGCGTCGCGGATGTGCTGTATCTCGCGCCGGGCGTCAGCAGCTCGGGCACGCTGGGCCGCATGAACCCGTCGATCTCCGGCGGTTCCGGTCTCGAGAATCAGTACGTGATCGACGGCACGAACGTGACCAACGCCGGCTACGGCGGTCTCGGTTCCTACTCGATCGTCTTCGGCTCGCTCGGCAACGCGACGCCGTACGACTTCGTGCAGGAAATCCAGATCAAGACGGGCGGCTTCGAAGCCGAGTACGGGCAGTCCACGGGCGGCGTGGTGAACATCGTCACCAAGAGCGGCACGAACGCGTATCGCGGATCGCTGTTCGCCTATGGCCAGCCTCGCGGGCTTCAGGCCGCGTACAACCAGTTCCAGGCGGCCAACGGCTCGGTGAACGTGTTCGGCGCGTCGCAGTCCGACGCGGGCGCCGAGTTCGGCGGACCGGTCCTGAAGGACCACCTCTTCTTCTTCGGCGCGATCGACCCGTCGTGGACGAAGACCATCTATAACGCGCCCCCGGGATTCGCGCTCACGAGCCTCGGCGACGTGAGCCGCGATCGCCGGACGACCTCGTACGCCGCGAAGGCGACCGTCCAGTTCGCCGCCGGCCACAAGATCAACGCGTCGTTCTTCGGCGACCCGTCGCACGGCGACACCGGCCCGCAGCGCATCTCGTCGCTGCTCGCCACCACCACGTCCTCGTTCAGCACGCTCGACTACGGCGGTCACCAGCAGACGGTCCGCTACGACGGCGTCGTCAACAGCCACTTCCTCCTCGAAGCGAACTTCGCCCGGTCCAACAACACGATCAGCGAGCTTCCCTCGGTCGACACGTGGCGCATCACCGACCAGACGGTCACGCCGAACGTCATCACCGGCGGCATCGGCCGGTACGAGAAGGGCAACCAGAGCCTGAACAAGATGGGCGCGATCAAGGCGACGAACGTCTTCGCCGGCCATCAGCTCAAGTACGGCTTCGAGTACAGCGACGTCGCGTACATCCAGTTCAACAACATCACCGGCCCGACGTTCACGACGCCCGACGGCCGCACGACGGCGACCGGCGCGACGATCACCGTGCTGCCGGACATCACGTTCGGCAAGATCTATCGCGTCACACGCGCCAACTACAACAACGGCCACGACACGACGCAGAAGTACTACGACGCGTTCCTGCAGGACTCGTGGAAGATCGGCAACAAGCTGACGATCAACCCCGGCGTCCGCTGGGATCAGGAGTCGATGGACGGCAACCTGATCAAGGGCTGGCAGCTCAAGAACAACTGGGCGCCCCGCCTCGGCGCGACGTACGACCCGATGGGCGACGGCCGCACGAAGATCTACGGCAACTACGGCATCTACTACAACCGTGTGCCGAACGATCTCGCCGCGCGCGCGCTCTCTGCCGACGACGGCTTCTCGCGCATCGACTACTTCGACGCCGGCCTGACCCGTCCGATCGCGGCGGGCACGGTGACGAAGACGTCGGCGACGGCCGCGGCCACGACGACGCACGTGATTCTGCTCGGCACGGGCGCCGACGACGTCGACCCGAACGCGAAGATGAGCTACAACAACGAAGTGGTGCTCGGCTTCGAACGTGAAGTCGCGCCGCGCACGACGTTCGGCATCCGCTACGTCTTCCGCAACACGGGCCGCGTCCTGGAGGACATCACGGACTGCCCGATGGCGGCGTACGAACTCCCGCAGACGGCGTCGGTTCCCTGCGGCGCCATCTACATCCTCACCAACCCGACGTCGGCGTCGCCGATCAACGCGCAGGCGGTGGCGCTCGCGCCGCAGCTCGGCGCGGTGAAGTTCGACGATCCGATTCACCGCTACAACTCGGTCGAGTTCCTGCTCGATCGCCGCGGCGACAACTGGGCGGCCCACGCGTCGTATCGCTGGTCGCGTCTGCGCGGAAACTTCGAAGGGTTCTACCGCGACGACAACGGCCAGTCGGACCCCGGCATCTCGTCGCTGTACGACTTCCCGACGAACGACCCGACGTACGTGGCGAACTTCCCGGGTGCGGGCAACATCCAGTACCTGGGACAGGTCGGCGTCCTGCCGCTCGATCGCCCGAACCAGGTCAAGCTGTTCGGCAACTACATGTTCAACTCGGGCCTGAACCTCGGCCTGAATGTGAACCTGGGCAGCGGCCGTCCGCTGACGCCGATGGCGGCCAACCCCGTGTATGACAGCCCGGGCGAAATCCCGGCTGCGGCGCGCGGGACCGGCATCCAGACGCTCGACGGCTTCATGGAGCGCACGCCGTTCGAGAGCCAGGTGGACCTCGAAGCCGCGTGGGCGTTCAAGCTGAACGGCAACCGCCGCCTGACGTTCATGGCGGACGTGTTCAACCTGTTCAACGAGAAGCGCATCACGGGCTACGATCAGGACACGCAGCTGAACGCCGGCACGGCGAACCCCGACTTCGGCAAGCCGGTGAACTCGCTCCTCGGCGGAACGCCGGCGCAGTACCAGACGCCGTTCACGCTCCGCATCGGCGCGCGGTTCGAGTTCTAGTCGGTCGCTTTCGTAGCGTCCGGCGCGAGCCGGGCGTAATATTGGGGGCCGCCTTCGGGCGGCCCCCTTTTTTTATGCCGCTCGTCCTTGCCGCCGTCCTCGCGCTCACGCTCAACGCGCAGCCGCTCGCGTCCGACGTCGATCGGTCGCAGGCGCTGACGCTCTTCCGCCTCGGCCAGGAGGATCTCGCCGGCGAACGATTCGAACAGGCGATCGCCTCGTTCACGAAAGCCGTCCAGAAGGATCCGCTGCTGTCGATCGCGCACTACGGCATCGGGCAGGCCAACATGAACCTGCGCCGCTACGCCAGCGCGATCAAGGCGTACTCGGACTGCATCGACGCGCTGCGCCGGCTGCACGAGCTCCGTCAGGCCGGCAACGTCGAAGCCGACAAGCGGCGCGACGACGAAATCCGCGAGCTGAGGGAGATCGTCAATCATCCCGGCAGGCTCGATCGGATGAAAGTCCTGCAGGTGGAGCAGCGGCTCCGCGATCTCGAAGACCAGCGGCACAAACCCTTCGACACGTTCCGTCCGCCCGCCGAGACGCTGCTCGCGCTCGGCAGCGCGCAGTTCCGCAACGGCGATCGCGACGGCGCCGAAGCCAACTGGAAAGCCGCCGTCGAGGTGAATCCGAAGTACGGCGAGGCGCACAACAACCTCGCGGTGATCTACATGCAGGCCGGCCGGCTGCCTGAAGCGGAGCAGGAGCTGAAGCTGGCGGAGAAGAACGGGTTCAACGTGAACCCGCAGTTCAAGTCGGATTTGAAGGAACGCCAGAAGGCCGCGACCAAGTAGCGCGAAGGCTGCAGCCGGGCGATCTAGTGAGCCGCGGCGCGGCGGCCGGAGAACAGCTTCCGCGCGTCGGCGCGCAGCGTGGCCGCCTGCCGGCGGTCGCCGAACGACGTCCACAGCTTCGCCGCCATCTCATACGCCTGCGGTGACGGCGTAATCCGCACGAGGTCGGCGGCGGCGCGCGCGGCCTCGTCGGTCTGTCCCGTCGAGTGATACAGCGTGGCGAGGGCGACACGCGCGTTCAGGTTGTGCGGGAACGCGCGCAGCTCGTCGACGAAGAACGTCTCCGCTTCAGGCGCGCGGTCCAGGCGCACCAGCACTTCGCCCGTCAGCAGCTTCAGGTTCTCGATCGGCGCGTCCGGCGCCGCTGCGTCGGCTTCGGCGTTCGCCTTTTCCAGCAGGCCCAGCGCGTCCGCGTCGCTGCCGTCGTCGGCCAGCAGGCGCGCATCGACGAACAGCGGCAGCACCGACGCCGGATCGGACTTCCGCGCCTCTTTGGCTTCGGCCCTCGCGGTGTCCGCGTCGTAGCGCGCGAGGGCGACGAGCGCGAGCACCGTATGTGCGTCCGCGTCCGCACGCGCGTTGTTCGATCCCAGATCGAGCTCCTGCATCGCCAGCGAGGCCGCTTCGTCGAGCTTGCGCGCGCTCAGCGCGATGCGGGCGGCGCGCATGAACTGCGCGGGATCGTCCGAGGTCACGTCGACGGCGTGCTGCGCGGCAGCCTGGGCGATGTCGTAGCGTTCCGACAATCTCGCGACGTCCGCCAGCATCGCCCACGGCGCCACCGCGGCCGGTTCGGCACGCGTGATCTTCTGCAGCAGCTCGATCGCCTCGGGCCACTTGCGTTCGGCCGCGAGGCGAACCGCGGTCCGGTAGTCCTCGGCCACCGCCACTTTGTCTTTCGGATCGGCGGCATCTTCGGACGTCGCGCGAATGTCCTGACCGTCGGCGGTCGTCTCGGACACCAGGACGCTCCAACCGAACCGGTTGTAGCCCCAGACGGCCTCGCTGTGCACCGTAATCGGCGTCAGCGTCGCCGGACCTTCGGTCAGCGGCTTCAGCGATCGTCCGCGCAGCCCTCCGGGCGCCGGCGCCTTCACGAGATCCAGGACGGTGGGGACGATGTCGGTGAGCTGCACGACGTCGGTAACGCGGCGCGCCGGCGTGACCGCGGTCGCCGGCTTCACGATCAGCGGCACGTGAATCTCTTCGTTGCTCACGAGCAGGCCGTGCTCCTGCTCGCCGTGATCGCCGAGTCCCTCTCCGTGATCGGACACCAGCAGGATTGTGGACTGGTCGTAGAGCTGCCGGCTTTTCAGGTACCTGACCAGCCGGCCGACGGACGCATCGGCCGCCGAGACGGCGTCGTCGTACGGAGACGTGCGCGGGGCGCGCGGTTCGTCGATGTGGAGGAACAGAAACAGCCGCGTGGTTCCGAGGCCGCTGAGCCACTGCTCGGCAATCTCCTCCGACTTCGCGCCGCTGCGCCGGCGGTACGCGGGCGGCACGTCGCCGTCGCTCAGCGACGCCGTCGTCAGCGGGCCGTCGAAGAAGTCGAATCCGCGTGCGAGGCCGGTCGCGCGCCCGAGCAGGGCGGACGACACGATGCCGCCGGTCGCGTAGCCGCGGTCGCGAAGAATCTGCGCGAGCGTCCGTTCGGCCGGGGCGAGCCCCGGACCGTCGTCGTCACGCACGCCGTTTTCCGCGGGCAGCCGGCCGGTCATCATCGCCGCGTGCGACGGCAGCGTCTGCGTGCTGTGCGCGTAGGCATGCTCGAAGACGACGCCGTCGTGCGCGAGGGCGTCGATCGCGGGCGTGCTGCCGCCGCGATAACCGTACAGAGGCAGACGATCGGCCCGGAGCGTGTCGATCGAGATCAGGATGACCGGGCCGGGGACCGGCGCCGACGCTCGGGCGTAGCGCCAGCCGCCGGCGGCGGCGAGCGCCGTGCCGACGGCGGCGACTGCGAGAATGAAGGTGTAACGGAGCCGGCGGGACACTTGCGCTAGCGCAGCTGCTCGATCGCAGTCTTCGCCTGCACGGCTTCAGGCGACGTGGGATCGACGGCGACGACACGCTGCATCATCGCGGTGGCGCCGGCGCGGTCGCCGCGCTTCATCGCGGTGAGGCCCAGCTTCAGCAGCGGCTTGCCCCAGTTGGGATCGCTCGCCGACGCTTTTTCGTACCACGACGCGGCCTCGTCCGTTTTGCCGCGGGCGGCTTCGACTTCGCCGAGGTTATAGAGGACTTCCTTGGAGACGCCTTGCGTCTGCGCCGCCGCGGTCAATGTCGTTTCGGCGGCGCCAAGGTCGCCTTTTTCCATGTACGCGAGCGCGAGGCCGATGCGCGCCTTGTCGCTCGACGGATCCGACTTCAGCAGATCGTTGTAGGCGGCGACGGCGTTGTCGTAGTCCTTCTTGTTCCGGTACGCCGCGCCGATCTGCAGATCGAGGACCGTGAGCGCCGGCGCGCGCGACAGGATGTTTTTGTACGACGCGATCGCCTGGTCCCACTGCTGCGCGTCGAACTGCTGATCGGCGGTCTTGAGCTCGTTCTGCAGATCCTTCGCGCCGACGTTGCCGAGCACGCTCGGCGGCGGCAGCGGCGCGCGGTGCAGCGTGAACACCGGAGCGACGGGCGTCGTCACGCGCACCTGCACGCGCGTGGCGTCGGGAAGATAGCCCGGGGCCTGCGCGACGATCGACCAATCGCCGGCCTTGAGGCCGAGGACGGCGAAGCGTCCGCGCTCGTCGCTCGTGGCCGTGAAGTTGCGGGGAATGGCGTCTGGATTTTCGAGCGAGAGGGTCGCGCCCTTGATCGGCTGACCGGTCTCGTCCTTGACGATGCCGACCACGCGGCTGCCCTGGGCGAAGGCCGAGCCGGCGGCGGTAAGCACGAATAGCGCGGCAAACAACGATTTCATCGGGCCAGTATATCCAAACGAACGCGCCGTAGCGTCCGGCTTCAGCCGGACGTTCCGCTTAGATCAACCACGTCGGTTGATACAAAAGCACGTACACAAGTACGCCGGTGACCGAGACATACAGCCAGATCGGCAGCGTCCATCGGGCGATGGCGCGATGCCGGTCGTAGCGCGCCTTCAGCCCGCGCGACAGCGTCACGATCGCCAGCGGCAGGACGGCCGCCGCCAGTGTCACATGTGTAATCAGAATGGCGAAGTAGACGGGCCTGACGACCCCCTGCCGCGTGAAGCGCACCGACCCGACCTGCGCGTGATAGACGACGTAGCAGACGAGAAACAATGACGAGGTGGCGAACGCCGCGATCATCGTGCGGCGGTGCGCGTCGATGCGGCGCTGCCGGATGAACACGTAGCCGATGACGAGAAGGATGCCGGCGATGCCGTTGAGCGCCGCGTTGACCGCCGGAAGAGCGTGCACGCTGAACATCGTTGAACGCTGAACGATGCCCTTAGCGTTTGTCGGCGATCATGACGACCCAGAGGAGCGGCAGGTAGAGCAGCGACCCGAAGAACAGCCATCGCGCCGCGGCGTCGCTGCGCGACGCGCCGAAGCGGAGCGCGAGCACGAGCAGCGCCGCGCCCAGGACCGTGGCGACGCCGGCGTAGACGACGCCGCTCAAGCCGACGATCACCGGGATCAGGCTGATCGGCACGAGCGCGGCCGCGTAGCCGACGGCCTGCTGCGCCGCGCGTTTGCCGCTCGGATCGATCACCGCCAGCATCGGGAACCCCCCGGCCGCGTAGTCGTCGCGGTACATCCACGAGATCGCCATGAAGTGCGGGATCTGCCACACGAACACGATCAGGAACAGCGAGATGCCGCCGGGCGTCAGGCCGCGGGCGGCGGTCCACCCGATGAGCGGCGGCAGCGCGCCGGGGACGGCGCCGACGAGCGTCGCGATCGGCGACCGGAGCTTCAGCGGCGTGTAGACGAGGAGGTAGATGACGAGCGTCGCGAGCGCGAGCAGCGACGCCGTCCACGTCGAATAGAGGAACAGCAGCGCGAGCCCGGCGGCCGACAGCAGCAGCCCGAACACGAGCGCCTCGGACGGCGACACGCGGCCGTCGGGAAGCGGACGCATCCGCGTACGCGGCATCAGGCCGTCGGTGTGGCGCTCGTAGAGCTGGTTCAACGCCGCGGCGCCGCCCGCGACGAGCGTCGTCCCGACGACCGTCGCGATGAGCGTCAGCGGGCTGATGGGCGCGACGGCGCCGAGATAGAACCCCGCGGTGCTCGTCGCGACGACGAGGACGTTCAAGCGCGGCTTGGTGAGCGCGATGTAGTCGGCCAGCGTGTGCAGCACGTCGGTCTGCGCCGCTGAAACGGCGGCGTCTTTCATGCGAGCCGGCGGTGCTCGTCCGCCGGAAGGCGGACACTACCCGCGCGAGTGTCTGTTTCGCCAGTGCGTGTTTCGGTAGTGTGTGTTTCGGTAGTGTCCGGCTTCAGCCGGACCGGCCCGGGCGCGAACTTCGCGCGCCACGTGCGCAGCGTCAGCACGAGCGACGTCGTGAGGACGAGCGCGCCGCAGACGACGTGGAAACTGTTGATCCACACGTCGCGCCGGCTGAGGACGGTCAACGCACCGAGCGTGATCTGCATCGCCACGAGAAGGACCAGGAGCGCCGCCGGCCGCCGCAGTTCGCCGCGGAACGTGCGCCGGAACACGGCGGTGGCCGTCGCGAGAATTGAAACCAGCACGCACAACGCGCCGGCGCGGTGCGCGAAATGGACGGCGATCTTCGCATCCCAGTGCGTCGGCCACAGATGCCCGAACATCAGCGGGAAGTCGGGAATGGCCAGCCCGGCGCCGGTGTGGCGCATCGTCGCGCCGATGAGAATCTGACAGTAAACAAGGATGGTGGTCGTCGTCGCGAACTTTCTGAGGCCGCTGTCGTCGACGACGTGCCCGCCGTATCCGGAGATCCAGCGCGGCGACGTGAACAGCGCGATCGCGACGGTGATGCAGAAGAAGATTTCAGCGAGGCCCGCGTGCGCGGTGGAAATCGGCGCGGGCAGGAAGAACATCACGGTGAGCCCGCCGAGCACGCCCTGCGCGATGACGGCGCCGAGCGCGCCGGCGCCGAGCCACTTCATCCAGCGCCGCGGCTCGCTCTTCCAGAGCCAGACCGCCAGGATGATCGTGAGGAACCCGACCGTGCTGGCGATGAGCCGGTGACCGTGTTCGTAGAGGATGCCGCCGACCCATTTGCTCGGCGGGAACGTGAACATGTTCCAGCCGTACGTGGTCGGCCAGTCGGGGACGGAGAGTCCGGAGTCGGTGCTGGTGACGAGACTGCCGGCGAGAACGAGAAGGACGGTGCACCCGGCCACGAATTTCGCGAATCGGTGTAGCACCGTCCTGCCTTACCTAGTCGGTGGCTGTGGCTGGCGCCTTGAACGTGAAGTTTGCGGTCGCCGTGCCCTTGGCCGTCACTTCGACCATGGCCGTCTGCGTGCCGCCCTTCTCGTGCCACGCTTCGATCGTGTACTTGCCCGGGGGGACGCCCTTCAGCGAGAACTTGCCGTCCGGACCCGTGACCTGGTAGTAGGGGTTGTCCATCACCGCGACGTACGCGTTCATCCAGCCGTGCACGTCGCACTTGAACGGCACCATGATTTCCTTGGTCATGAACACGTGTTCGGTCTTCATGCCCTGGATCGGCTGGCCGGTGTTGAACTCCTGGTTGTTCTTCGGCAGCGCGTGGATGTTGTGCAGCGTCGGGTCGTCGTTGACGATCTGGAGCTTCTGGCCGATCCGCAGCGCGAACACGTGCGGGTGATAGCGGCAGCCCTTCTGATCGATCTCGACGTCGCCGGTCGGCGGGTCGTACGAGTAATTGCCGAGGCCGTCCTTGATGTAGACGAAGACGTTCGCGAGCTTGCCGTCGGCGACTTCCCAGGTTTCCTGCGTCTGCGGCGTCGTGTTTTCCTTCACGCACACCGGATCCGCGTTCATCTTGATCGGCTCGTTCGCCGGCGCCTTGCCGTCGAACGCCACGACGCCTTCGATGTTGCCGGCCGTCGCCGCGTCGACCTTGGGACCGCCGCCGGTCGCCGCCGCGCCGCCCGCATCCGGGGCGTCGAGGTCGTCCTTCTTGCTCCCGCACGCCGTGATCGACGCGGCGAGCGCCACACTCAGTACGCCGTACCAGATAGTCCTTAAACGCATCGATTTCTCCTGCTAGGCAAAAAATTAATCATACCTTATCGGGACTTGCCCCGACGCCGCCGCGGCGCCGGTTTCGGCTCCGGCGACTCGGCCACGGCTTCGACGCCGGCGATCTTGGCTTCCGCGAGTTTCCTCATGACCCGATCCGCAATCCAGTGCGGATCCCACCATTCCACCGGGTTCACCATCCGGCCGTTGACGAGCATCGTGAAGTGCAGGTGATCGCCGCCGGCCATGCCCGTCATGCCGCTGCGCCCGATCGTCTGGCCGCGCATCACCTTGTCGCCGACCTTCACGTCGAACGACGACAGGTGGCCGTACAGCGACTGCACGCCCATGCCGTGATCGAGGATGACGCAGTTGCCGTAGATGCCGAGCCAGCTCGCGTTGAGGACCGTTCCCGAATTTGCGGCAACGACCGGCACATGGCTCGTCACTGCGAGGTCGAACCCGAGATGCACCTGGTGATCGACGTCCTTGCCCTTGTAGACGTACGTGCGATGGTCGGCGAACGCCGCCTCGACTTTCGAGTTGCCCAGCTGCACGAACGTGCCGTCCCAGAGCCGCGTCGGCGCCGTCTGCTTCGCGAGCTGCTGGATTTTCTCGGCGTTCATCTGGCGCAGCTCGCCGTTCTCTTTGAGAAAGACGTCGAGATTGCTCGCGCCGTCGGGGATCTTCAATGCCGGCGAATTCTCCCGGATCTCCGGCGCGACCCTGTCGATGAACCGGTCGTCGATCTCGATGCGGCTCTTCTTCTGCGGCTTCTCGAAGACGTTGTCGATAAACGACGCGGTCGCTTCGTTGCCGGCGTCGTCGCGCGCGAACGCGACGATCTTCGCGTTGAGCGGCTGATCGTAGAGCAGCGCGAAGAACGCGCCTTTCTCGACGGGCTCGGTGGCGAGCGTGAAGCCGGGATATTCGACGTCGCCGACGCGCACGCCCGACTTCACGTCGTCCGGCGTCGCGCGGTACACGACGAATTCGGATCCGCCGTGATTCACGTAGTGATGCGTCGAGACGACGGTGATGCGCGGCGGGTCGAGCCGCACCTGCACGTCCTTTGTCGCCGTCGTCTGCAGCGTGCGCAGGTTCAGAAACGATTTGCGTGTCGCCGTGACGGTGATGCGCGCGTTGCCGGCATGGAGCGTCGGCACGCTCTCTTTGCCGAACGGCCGCGAGATGCGGATCGTGTCGGGGCCGATCGTCGGCGGTGCGGCCGGATCGAAGACGTACAACGGCGTGACCTTGCCGTCCTGTTCGAGCTGGACGGAGACGTCTTTGAACTTCGCCGCCGGCGTCCGCGCGACGACGGTCAGCGTGCCGGTCTGGCCGACGGCGCGGTCGGGTTGTTCGATCGAGACCGTCGGGGGTGCTTCGCGGCTGGAGATATAGAAGATGGCCCCGCCGGCAATCGCGAGGAGGAGTAGAAGAGCTCCGAGTAAACGCGCCATGCTAGTATTCTAAGGTTACGGGCGCGCCCCGTACAGACGTGGCGGTATCGTCTAACGGTTAGGACGGATGGTTCTCAACCATCAAATCGGGGTTCGATTCCCCGTACCGCTATTCACTCTTCCGTTCACGCCAGCGCCTTCCGGCAGTAATCGAAACACTTCGCGACTTCCTTGACCGAGTCCGATCCCTGGGGGATGGGGTACTCGAGCTCGATGGTTGCCGGCATCTTCCACCTGTTCTTCCTGACGGTCTGAAGGAGCTGCGTGAGCGGCGTGTCGCCCTCGCCCCACGGCAGGTTCTTCGCGCCGTGTTCCGGCGTCGTCCGGTCCTTCATGTGGAAGCTCGCGATGCGGCCGTGGAATCGGTCCAGGAACTGCAGCGCGTCGCCGCCTTTGTTGCCGCCGGCGACGTAGTGGCCGAAGTCGACGTTCGCCATATTCGCCTTCGATGCCGCGAAGGCCGCGTCGAACGCCGTCATCCCGCCCTGCTCGTGCGAGTGGTACGCCGCGTAGACCTTGTGCTTCTCCGCGAAGCTGCCGACGCGCTTGAGGAACGCCATGTCGTCGGTGACCTCGAGCGTCAGGTGCGTGGCGCCGACGGCCGCGCCCGCGTTGAACGCGTAATCCATCTCCTCGTCGGTCATGTCCGGCGTCGGCGAGATCTTGAGCGCATAAATCTTCACGCCCGCGTCTTCGTACATCTTGCGCAGCGCTTTGTACTTGTCCATCGACGCGCCGGTGCGCCACTTTCTCAGGGCCTGGCGCGCGTCGCGACGCGCGGCGAGCTGTTCCGGCGTCGGTTCGCCGCGTCCGCGTCCACCGCGGCCCGGGCCGCCGCGTCCGCTTGTCGGAGCCCCGGCGAATTCCTCCGCCGGATCTCCCATCAGCTCCGTCGCGCTGATGCCGTT
>DATNBT010000533.1:0-5100 GCA_035571855.1 Vicinamibacterales bacterium | reverse complement strand
TTGCCCTTCACGCCGCTTCGACCGGTTACCACATCCTCAACGAGATCAAAATCGGCGGCGAGGGCGGCTGGGATTACCTGACGGTCGATCCCGCGGCGCGGCGGCTGTACGTCTCGCACGCCACGCACGTCGTCGTCGTGGACATCGACAAGAACACCGTCGTCGGCGACATTCCCGAAACGCCGGGCGTGCATGGCATCGCGATTGCGCCGGAGCTCAACAAGGGCTTCATCAGCAACGGGCGCGGCAACAACGTCACCATTTTCGACCTGAAGACGTTGAAGGCCACGGGCACGGTCGCGACGGAGATGAACCCCGACGGCATCCGGTACGAGCCGAAGACCGCCCGCGTGTTTGCGTTCAACGGCCGCTCGCGGAGCGCGACCGCGATTGACGCGAAGACCGGCACGGCGATCGGCAACATCGCGCTGCCCGGCAAGCCCGAGTTCCCCGTCGCGGATGGACAGGGCCGCGTTTACGCAAACATCGAGGACACCAACGAGATCGTCGAGATCGACGCCGCGAAGGCGATGGTGACGAAGAAGTACGCGCTGACCGGCTGCGAAGGCCCGTCGGGCCTCGCGATGGACACCAAAGCGCGGCGTCTGTTCTCCGTCTGCGGCAACCGTGTGATGGCCGTGTCGGATCCCGACAAGGGCGTCGTCGTCGCGACACCGGCGATCGGCGCGGGCTCCGACGGCGTCATCTTCGATCCGGGCACGGGCTACGCGATCAGCGCGAACGGCGACGGGACGATGACCGTCGTGCAGCAGACGGGCGGGAAGTACGACGTCACCGACAACATCGCGACCGAACGCGGCGCGCGGACGATCGCGCTCGACGAGAAGACCCATCGCGTCTACACGCCGACGGCGACGCAGGGCCAGGCGGCGGCCGGCGGACGCGCGCCGTATCTGCCGGATTCCTTCAAAGTACTGGTGGTCGGCAAATGAAGCCGTTCGCTGCGATTGCCGCGCTCTCGGTAATCGTCGCGGCAGCAGACGCCGGCGCACAGACCACGCTCATCAGGCCTGATGCGCCGGCTGGTCCGCCGGTGACGATCACGCTCGCTGACGCGCTGCAGCGGGCAAAACAGAACGAACCGACGTTCCTTGCCGCCGCGGCGGACGCGGCGCTTGCGGGCGAAGATCGCGCGCAGGCGAGAGCCGGGCTGCTGCCGAACCTCAACTACTCGATTCAGGACATCGGCAATCAGCCGAGCCCCGGCCTGAAGACAGGCCGGTACGTGTCGTACGACGGCCCGAGCATGTACCGGTCATGGCTCATCGCCCACGAGGATCTCTCGGCGGGCACCTTGATGGGAACGCCGCTCGCGAAAGCGCGGGCGGCCGAAGCCGCGGCACAGGCGAAGCTCGAAATCGCGCAGCGCGGCCTCGTCGTCACCGTCACGAAGCTGTACTACGCGCTCATCTCCACGCAGCGGAAGTACGCGACCGCGCAGGCCGCGGCCCAGCAGGCGCAGCGCTTCTTCGAGATCGCGCAGCAGCAGGAACGCCTCGGCCAGGTCGCACGCGCCGACGTCGTGAAGGCGGAGATCTCGTTCCGGCAGCAGCAGCAGGCGTTCGACGAAGCGGCGCTGGCGATGGACAACGCGCGCCTGTCGCTCGCGGTCCTGCTGTTTCCGGCGTTCAACGAAAACTTCTCCGTCGTCGACGACATGCAGAGCGCGCCGGCGATCCCGCCGTTCGCCGACGTCCGGACGATGGCCGAGCGCGGCAATCCCGATCTGCGCGCGGCCGACGCGCTCGTGCGCGAGGCAGGGGCCGACGTCCGGCTGGCGAGGAGCGGCCTGCTGCCGAGCCTCAGCCTCGAAGGCATCTACGGCTTCGAGGCGAACGAGTTCGCGTTTCACAGCGTGCCGGCGGGCGATCCCGAGCTCGGCGTGCTGCCGAACGTCGGATACGCCTTCAGCGTGAACCTGACCGTTCCGCTGTGGGACTGGGGCGTCCAGCGCAGCAAAGTGCATCAGAGTCAGATTCGCGAACGCCAGGCGCAGGCGACGCTCAACCTCACGCAGCGCCAGCTCGTGAGCAACATGTACGCGATGTACAACGAAGCGACGATCGCGAAGACGGCGGTCGACAGCCTGCGCCGCGCGGCCGAGCTCGCGACCGAGAGCCTTCGCCTGACCACGCTTCGGTATCAGGCCGGTGAATCGACGGCGCTGGAGATGGTCGACGCGCAGAACACCGCCGTCGTCGCCCGCAACGCGGCGGATGACGCCGAAGCGCGATATCGCGTCGCGATCGCGGAATTGCAGACGCTGACTGGGAGTTTCTGATGCGGACACACCGTCCGCGTAAGTGCGGACACTACCTTCTGTTCGGGGCACTCCTTCTCGGCATCGCGTGCGGCGCGAAGAAGGAAGAGGAGGCCGCGCCGGTCGTCACCGTCGACGTCGCGCCGGTGCTGCTGTCGAAGATCCAGCGCACGATCCGCGCCGACTCGCTGATCTATCCGCGCCAGCAGGCCGCGATCGTGCCGAAGATCGCGGCGCCCGTCCGACGCAATCTCGTCCAGCGGGGCGCGCGCGTCCGTGCCGGACAGCTGCTCGTCGAGCTGGAGAGCCAGGACCTCGCCGGTGCGGCGACCGAGAGCCGCGCGGCGCTGACACAGGCCGAAGCGAGCTTCGAGACGACGACGAAAGCGACGGTGCCGGAGGATCTCCAGAAGGCGCAGCTCGATGCGAAGGCGGCGCAGGACGCCGTCAACGCGCAGCAATCGGTCTTCGACAGCCGTCAGCGGCTGTACCGCGAAGGCGCGATCGCGCAGAAGGACGTCAACGACGCGCAGGTCGCGCTCAGCCAGGCGCGCACCCAGTACGAAACGGCGCGCAAGCACCTCGAAGATCTTCAGTCGATCGGCAACGAGGCCGCGCTGAAGACCGCCGCGGCCCAGCGCGAGGCCGCGCGCGGCCACAACGAGTCGGCGCAGGCGCAGCTCTCCTACTCGCGTCTGACCAGCCCGATCGACGGCGTCGTCACGGACCTTCCGCTGTTCCCCGGCGAGACCGCGGCCGCCGGCGCTCCCGTCGTGACGGTCATGGATCTGTCGCGCGTCGTCGCCCGCACGCACGTGTCGCAGGCCGAAGCGCTCGAGATGTCCGTCGGAGACGACGCGAGCATCATCGGCCTGAACGGCGTGCCCGTGCCGGGCAAGGTGACCGTGGTCAGTCCCGCCCTCGACGCGTCGAACACGACCGTCGAAGTCTGGATCGAAGCCGACAACAAGGACGGCAAGCTCCGGCCCGGCGCCAGCATGCGCGTGCAGATCGTCGCGCGATCGGTGCCGAACGCGCTCGTGATTCCGCAGCAGGCCGTGATGACGAGCCCGCAGGGCGCGACGTTCGCGATCCTGATCGACAAGGACAACAAGCCGCATCTCCGCAAGATCGCGGTCGGCATCCGCGATGCCGGCAAAGCGCAGATCACCGACGGCCTCGCGAGCGGCGACCGCGTCGCCACCACGGGCGCCTACGAGCTCTTTAAACTGGATCCCGACGTCCTCGAGAAGACGAAGGTCCAGATCGCACCGGCGAAGGAAGAGGAAGAGCCGGAAGAATCGTGAACCCCGTGAACCCCGTGAACCCCGAGAACCTCGAGAACCCTCAGCACTACTGGTTTGCGCGGCACTCGAAGTCGATCATCTTCCTGATCGGCATCCTGACCGTCGTCGGCGTCTACGAGGCGCTGTCGCTGCCGGTCGCCGTGTTCCCGACGACCAACTTCCCGCGCGTGATCATCGGCGTCGACAACGGCGTGATGCCGATCGAACAGATGGAAGTGTCGATCACGCGTCCGCTCGAGGACGCCGTCCGCAGCGTGCCCGGCCTCGAGAACGTCCGGTCGGTCACGAGCCGCGGCTCGGCGGAGATCGATCTCGCGTTCAACTGGGGATCGAGCATGATCCAGACGCTGCAGATGGTCGACGCGGCCGTCTCGCGCGTCCAGAGCAGCCTGCCGTCGACGGTGCAGATCCGCACGAACCGGCTGGACTTCGCCAGCTTCCCGATCATCGGCTACAGCCTCACGTCCGATACCGTGCCGCAGACGGATCTGTGGGAGCTCGCGACGTACGACATCAAGCCGAGGCTGAACAGCCTCGCCGGCGTCGCGAGCGTCATCGTCCAGGGCGGCCAGCGGCCTGAATTCCACGTCATCGTCGATCCCGCGAGGATGCTGCGATCGAAGAGCTCGATCGCCGACATCCTCGGCGCGATCAACAAGACGAACGTCATCGACTCGCCGGGCCTGCTGAGCCGGAATCACCAGCTGTATCTGGGTCTCGTGACGGCGCAGGCACGCACGCCGGAGGACGTCGGCGAGATCGTCATCAAGCACGTCAACAACGTGCCGGTGCGCGTGCAGGACGTCGGCGACGTGACGGCCGCCGTCGAGCCCGTCTACACGGCGGTCAGCGCGAACGGCAAGCCGGCCGTCCTGCTCAGCATCGACCGCCAGCCGGACAGCAACACCGTCCAGGTGGCCGACGAAGTCCACGCGGAGATGGCCGCCATCAGGAAGTCGCTGCCGCGAGGCGTCGTCCTCGAACCCTTCTACGACCAGTCGGACATCGTCGAGGCGTCGATCAGCAGCGTGCGCGACGCGATCGTCATCGGCCTCTTCCTCGCGGCGCTGATCATCTGGCTGTTCCTGCGCGACTGGGGCACGGCCGTCATGACCGGCCTGGTCGTTCCGGTGACGATGGTCGTGACGTTCATCGCGATGAAGCTGCTCGGCCAGAGCTTCAACCTGATGACGCTCGGCGGACTCGCGGCCGCGGTCGGCCTCGTCATCGACGACAAGATCGTCGTCGTCGAGAACATCACGCTGCATCGCGACAAAGGCGAGGGACCGCTGCAGGCGACGGCCAGCGCGCTCAAAGAGCTCACCGTGCCGCTCATCGGCTCGACGCTGACCCCGATTGTCGTGTTCCTGCCGCTCATCACGATCACCGGCGTGACGGGCACCTTCTTCGGCGCGCTGGCCATCGCCATGAGCGTGGCGCTGCTGACCTCGCTCGTGCTGGCGCTGGTGTGGACGAGCAACCTCGGATCCCTGCTCATTCGCCGCCATCAGC
>DATNBT010000532.1:0-6145 GCA_035571855.1 Vicinamibacterales bacterium | reverse complement strand
CGAGCCCGCCGCCGAGACCTGACGCCACCGTGACGAACTGCCTGCCGTCGTGCAGGTAGGTAATCGCGGTGGCGTTGATGCTCGATCCCGTCTTGAACTGCCACAGCGTCGCGCCGGTCGCTTCGTCGAGCGCGACGAACTCTCCCGACAGCTTTCCGGTGAAGACAATGCCGCCGCCGGTGGCCAGCATGCCGGCGGAGCTTGGAAGATCCGTCAGCGGAATTTCCCATTTGCGCGCGCCCGTCAGCGGATCGATCGCGGCGAAGAAGCCGAGAGGGGTCCCGGGCGGAATCGTCGGCAGCCGCGCGGTGACGCCCGTCGATGCGCCGCCGAGCGGCGTCGGCGCGGGATTCATGACGAGCTTCTGAATTCTCGGCAGGTTCCACGTCGTCGCGTAGATGAGGCCCGTGTTCGGGTTGAACGCGACCGGCACCGCGTTCGTGCCGCGCGACGGGTAGATTTCCACTTCCTCGCCCGCCAGGAACTTCCTGTAGATGTCGGTGAGCACCGGACGTCCGGTCGCCATGTCGATCTTCGACGCCCAGTTCACTTTCACCGCCGGGTTGGCGGCGATCAGCTTGCAGTTCGTGCGATCGAGCACGTACAGGAAGCCGTTCTTGTTCACCTGCATCATCACCTTGCGGACCTCGCCGTTCACCCGGATGTCCGCAAGCACCTGCTCGTCGTTGCCGTCGACGTCGTAGACGTCGTTCGGCGTGTACTGGAAGTAGCAGTGGATCTCGCCGGTCTTCGGCCGGATCGCGAGGACGCTCGACGTGTAGAGGCTGTCGAGCGCTTCGCGCGGGCGCGGATCGTACGGCTCGGCGTTGCCGACGCCCCAGTAGACGAGATCGAGCTGCGGATCGTACGCGCCGGAGCGCCACGTCGGTCCGCCGCCGTACTTCCACGCGTCGCTGTTCTTCGGCCACGTCTCGGACCCCGGCTCGCCTGGCGCGGGAATCGTGTAGCGCGTCCACAGCTTCTTTCCGCTGTCCGGATCCCAGCCGATCAGGAACCCGCGCGTCGTCGACTCGCCGCCGGCCATGCCGGAGATCACGACGCCGTTGGCGACGATCGGCGCGCTCGTGGCGTAGTAGCCGTCTTTCGCGTCGGCGAACTTCTCGTTCCAGAGCTCCCTGCCGGTCTTCATGTCGAGCGCGACGAGGTGGTTGTCGACCGTGACGCGGAACAGTTTGCCGTTGTAGATCGCCGGCGCGCCGCGGGTGATCGCTTCGCGCGTGATGCCCGGTTCGAGCTTCACCGGCGTGCGCCAGATCTGCCGTCCCGTGGCGACGTCGATGGCGAACGTCCACCGGCCGTTGATGACGTACATCACGCCGTTGTCGACGACGGGCGCGGCGAGCTCGCCCTGTTCGTTGCTCAGCGCCGTGCTCCAGATCGGCACGAGCTTCTTCACCGACGACTTGTTGATTTGCTTGAGCGGGCTGTAACTCTTCCGGTCGTAGCCCATGCTCTGCGTGAGCACGTTGGCGGGATCTTTCCCGGCGTTGTTCAGCTCGTCGGTCGTCTGAGCGAACGCGGCGCCTGAACCCGAAAGCACCAGACCACAAATCACCAGACGGACAAATGGTGTCGGCATAGCGCCGCGTAGTCTATCGCGCCAGGACGGTCAGCGGCACAGATCCCGAAACGCCCAGGGCTGCGGCGCTGACGACCAGATCTCCGGCCGAGAAGCCTGTCAGGACGCCGGAGGTCGTGACGCCTGCACCGGTCGTCGAAGTGGTCCACTTGGCGACGTTCGTCACGTCGCTCTTCGTGCCGTCCGTGTAGATGACGGTGGCACTGAGCTGCGCGCTCTGGCCGAGCCTGATCGTCGCCGGCGCGGTGATCGCGACGCTCAGCGGGAGCACCGGTTGGACGCCGCCCTTGAGCAGTTGAATCGTGAGGGCGCCGACCGGGACGGAGATTGTCGCGTTGGTGGTCGGGTATCCCGCCGCGATCACTTGCATCGCGTACGTGCCGGCGGCGACGTTGGCGAACGAAAACGTGCCGGCGCCGTCCGCGACGGTCGACAGCGTCGGGTTCGTGCCCGCCGGATCGACCACCGTCACCGCCGCACGGGGGACCGGCGCCTTCGTCGTCTGATCGACGATTTGTCCGGTCAGCGTCGACGGCGCCGCGGTTGTCGTCGCCGGCGCCGACGACGAAGGGCTGGAGGGCGTCACGCCGGTCGAATGCGAACAGGCCGTCGAGACGAGAAGGCAGAGAGACAGGAGCATCGAACGTCGCTGCATGAGGACACTCTCGAGAGTCGAGAGTGCCTTCATGCAAGACGTAAACCGCGTAATAAACAAGTTGTGGTTACTTGTCGTCGCCCGCGACTTTGATCCGGCGGCGGAACTGCTGGTTCTCGTTGCAGATGAATTCGATCATCTCCTGATCCGGCGCGATGCGCTGATCGACGCGCACCGTGAAGGGCTTCGTATACGCCTTCGGATCGGTGACGGTGATGTCCAGCTGCAGGTGGCCGTACGTGGGCCGGCGAATGCGGTGCACGAAGGTCGCCTGCTCGCTGTACGGGCTGCCGTTGACGTCGAGCCAGCCGTCGTTCGGGCTGTCTTCGGCACCGCGCAGGTTGTTGGTTTCGACGACGAGATCGTCGCCTTCCCAGTGGGCGACCGAGTAGCCGTACCAGGCCGGGTTGGGCTCGCCCTGCGGCGGCAGTTTGCGGCCGTCCATGTAGATGTGCCACAGACCGTAGTTCGCCTCCCACTCGACGAGCAGGCTCTTCGGGTTGGAGATGTTCATGATCTTGCGCGGCTGCGGCTGCTGATGGAACTGCAGGAATCCCATCGGCATGCAGTTGGCGTCGGGATTGTCCTTGTCTTTCAGATCCATCCGCGCCTTCTTCAGGTCCTTCGCCCACTGCGTGTAGGGAAGGCCGCCCTCCATGTTCGCGCCGGCTTCGAAGAACGTCGCGACGGGAGGCCCTTTCGGATCGTACGGGAAGCGCGCGGTCGCGGGCTCGAGCGAGACGCCGCCGCGAGCCGGCGCTCCGTTCGCCGTGGCGTTCTGCTCGCCGTTCACGATCGCACGTGTTTCGCGTTCCACCGCGTTCTCGGGCGGCGTGGCGGCAGCCGCATTCTGGCCGCGCCCCTGTCCGGCCTCGCCGGCCTGGCCGCGCTGGCCGCCGCGGTTGCCGCGTGGCGGCCCGCTCTGCGCCGGCATCCAGATGCCCGACAGGTCAGGCTTGCCGTCCGCGGTGCGCGGCGTCGGCGCGTCGTACTTGACGTTGCCTTTGGCGTCCCGCGGAACCGTCGGATCCGGGATTTTCGGCCATTGGGCCGCGACCGACGCCGAAGCGGCCGCCACGACCGCCATCACTAGCAATTTCTTCATGAGTGCCCCCACACAAGGAAGATTAGCGGCCAATGGTAATACACCCTGTCCGTTACAGCGTGTGTATCCCCGTCGACACAAAGTAGCCGTCTTACAAATTTTTCCCGCGTATTACGGTTGTGCTGAGTAGAATCGTCAAGCTGCTCTCCCCCAGCGGCGCCCGGTCTCCTGGAGATTCACGATGAGCGTTACTGTACGTCGGGGTGTGTTTCTGTCCCCACGGCCTGCGTACCTTGCTGTCCTCACGCTGGCCGTTCTGTTGACGCAGACCGTCGGCCACGCCGCGTCGACCGCGCCATCCAGCGACATCGATCCGCTGGCGTACTCGAAGGGCTACCTGCTCACCGGTAATTACGCCGTCGGCGGCGTAGACGTGACATCGGCGAGCGCCTCGCGCGGCTTCGTCACCGGCACGATCTCCATGAGCAGGGCGGTGCCGGCCAATGCCGACATCCTCGCGGCGTTTCTCTACTGGGAAACCGTCTCCGCGAGCGACGCGCAGGTCAACGGCGTCAAGTTCCGTGGCCAGCCGCTCGTCGCCGTCAAGACGACGTCGAAGAGCGTGGGGAAGAACGCCGCCTGCTTCTCGAGCGGCTCGAATCTCACGCTGACCGAGTTCCGCGCCGACGTGCTGCGTCTGCTGCCGCCGCAGCTCGACGGCAACATGCAGCCGACCGGCAAGCGTCTCGTCAACGACGAGGACCTCGCCGCGAACGGCTTCGGTCCGCACACGGTGACGCTGCCGCAGGCCAACGGCAACCTCGCGCCCGAGAGCGCGGGCGCGAGCCTCGTCGTCATCTACCGCGATCCGTCGCCGACCGCGCCCCTGCGCAAGATCACGATCTACGAGGGCGCCTACGTCCAGGCCCAGAACGCGTCGCTGCTGCAACACATCCGCGGGTTCTATCAGGCGTCGGCGTCGCCCGACGCGTACCTGACGCAGATTGTCTCGGCCGGCGCGAAGAACAAGACGGCGGCGCTGTCGTTCAACAACGTGCCGTTGTCGTCGAGCGCGTTCCAGGCCGCTGGATCGCAGGACGACCGCACGTGGTTCACGCGCACCGACAACGTCGGCGCGCTGCTGCGGTACGACACCACGAATCCGGCGGATAAGTTCGGCGAGACCGCGACGGTCACGCTCAGCCACGGCAACAGCAATCCGTACGAATGCCTGGCCTGGTCGGCGATGATCTTCAGCACCACCGTCGCCGACACCGACGGCGACGGCCTCCCCGACGGAATCGAAGCGGCCACCGGGGGACTGAAAGATCCCGACGGCACGCTGCTGCCCAACCTGAACGCGATGGGCGCGCGCGTCGGGCAGAAGGACGTCTTCGTCGAGATCAACGCGATGAAGACCGACGTGCCGCAGACCTACGGCGGCGTCCAGGCGCCTCCGCACAATCACATGCCGAGCGCGTCGGTCCTGAACAGCGTCGGCGACGCGCTCCTGAGCGCCGGCGTGAAGGTGCACTTCGACGTCGGCCCGGCGCTCGGCCTGACCTACGCCCTGACAGCGCCGCCCTCCGAGCCGTACCGCTTCGTCGTCGACTCCGTCACCGCGCCCGCGCGCGGCGGCGAATCCATTTCGGAGCAGACCTGCGTCGTCGGCGGAAAGATCGCGCGCTGCCAGTTCCCGGGATGGCCGGGCACGGTGAGCTGGAAGATCGGCTTTCAGCTGTATCGCGATGCGCCCGTCCACGGCGACGGCAGCGAGATCTCGGCTGCAGAACTGCAGGCGTGCGCCGCGAGCCATACCTGCGGCACGCAGTTCACGCGGCGCCGGTTCGACGGCAACCGCGAAGGGCTGTTCCACTATCTGCTCTACGCGCACTCGCGCGGCAAGCCCAAGTCGACGCTGCCGTGCGTGGATGCCGGCGGCAACGGCATCGAATACACCGACATGACGCACCACACATGCGCGGCCGGTGCGGACAACACGGACTTTCACACGCCGACCAGCTCGTCGGGCGTCGCGGATCTTCCCGGCGGCAACGCGATGATCTCGCTCGGCGGCTGGGACGACTTCGTCGGCACCGAGTTCATGCAGGCGTCGACGACGCTGCACGAGCTCGGACACAACCTCGAGCTCTGGCACGGCGGCATGCCGCCGGTGTGGGGCAGCGTCAGGAACGTCAACGGCAACATCGTCAAGACGGCGACCTACGTCGAGCCGAACTGCAAGCCGAACTACCTCAGCTCGATGAGCTACCTGTTCCAGGTGCACGGGCTGCGAGACAAAAACGGCGTCCCGCAGATCGGCTACTCGTCGGTGAAGAACGATCCGCTCACCGAAAACCAGCTGAGCGACGGCTATCAGACGAAGGAAGCGCTGACCAACGGCTTCCGCACGGCGTGGTACGTGCCGACGGGACCCGGTTCGATCGGCGAGAAGCTGGCCGTCACCGAAGCGAAGACCAAGTACTGCAACGGCCTGCCCATTCCTGACGGCGCGCCGAAGATGGGCCGCTACGAGCAGCCCAACGTGGACAACGATCTGCCGTCGCCGATCAACTGGGACATTCAGAACAACGCGTCGTTCTTCCAGGACATCAACTTCGACGGCACGCTGCCGGGTACACCCGAGACGATGCGCGGCTACAACGACTGGTCGAGCCTGCGGCTCTCTCAGCTCGGCGCGAGCCCGAACATGGCCGGCTTCTCGGCGGGCATCGACTTCGGCGGCGGGATCGACTTCGGCGGCGGCATCGATTACGGCGGCGGGATCGACTTCGGCGGCGGGATCGATTTCGGCGGCGGCATCGACTATGGCGGCGGCATCGAC
>DATNBT010000531.1:0-4232 GCA_035571855.1 Vicinamibacterales bacterium | reverse complement strand
TCGCCGCGCGACGTCGCGCTCAGCGTCGCCGGCGTGCCCCCCGATCACATCGTCGTGCCGTGGGAAGACGCGTCGGCAGGGGGATTCGGATTGCACCGGCTGATCGGCGAGCCCGGGCGACGCGCCCTCGACGCGTCGCTGTCGCGCTTGTGGCCGCCCGGGCCGTATGCGCTTGCCGCCGCGGCGGCCAAGGTCATCGATACAATCCTCGAACGATCGGAACGCCGCGTCTGCTGCTTCGTGGCGCCGGACGACAGCTCCGGCCGCCGCAGCAGGACGGCCGCGCTGCCGGTGCGTCTGAATCGGTCGGGGCTGGTGGAGGTGATGCTGCCGGAGCTGAACGGACGCGATCGCGTCCGCCTGGACAACGCTACGCTGCTATAGGCCTGTGCAGCGCAAGCCCGCCGGCGAAGTCTGACAGCTGCTTTCGCAGGATCAGCCGGCCGCGATGCAGGCGCGACTTCAGCGTCTGATCCTTCACGCGCAGGAACGCGCTCGCCTCTTCCGTCGACATCCCCTGCACGTCGCGCAGCATCACCGGCGCGCGGTAGATGGCCGGCAGCGCCAGGATCGCGCTGAACATCCGCCTGCGAAGCTGAGCCTTGAACACCTGCTCGTCGGCGAGCTCCGAGTGATCGACCGGCTCGACCGGCGTGCGCGGGCGGTCATCGTCGTGCTCGTTCGCGGCGGCGAGGCGCTGCTCTTCCAGCGCGCGTTTGTAGTCGCCCGATCGCAGCCGGGACATCGCCGTGTTGAAGGTGATCCGGTAAATCCAGGACGACAGCGCCGAATCGCCGCGGAACGCGCCCACCTTGCGATGGACTTTCAGCAGCACGTCCTGCGC
Organism: Vicinamibacterales bacterium; assembly: GCA_035571855.1. Classification (GTDB taxonomy): domain Bacteria; phylum Acidobacteriota; class Vicinamibacteria; order Vicinamibacterales; family CAVVIG01; genus DATNBT01. Next base: position 3,388 of record DATNBT010000531.1, on the reverse strand, counting down.
GACCTCTTCGGCGTCCTCCCTGTTTCTCAAGTAGCGGAACGCGAGCTGGTAGATCTTCGAGCCGTAGGTGTCGGCCAGGTCGGACAGCGCCTGCTCGTCACCGGTCTGGAGCCTTTGAAGGAGCGTATTGGAGTGGGCCATTGGGGTGTCCTTGTCGATGCCGATGAGAACACCCGCTGGGCCGCGATTATTCCCGGCCTAGGAAAAGACCTCGCTAAACCGTTGAACCAGGCGGTCTTCGACCTCGCGACGCTCGACCGTCCGGCCCAGCAGTTTTGACAGAGACGTGACACCGCGGTCGGCGATGCCGCAGGGGACGATGAACTTGAAGTAGTCGAGATCGGTCGTCACATTGAGCGCGAAGCCGTGGCTCGTGATCCAGCGCGCGATGCGCACGCCGATGGCCGCGACCTTCTCTCCGCCGATCCACACGCCCGTCAGTCCCGCGACGCGCTCGCCCCGCAGCCCGTAGTCGGCGGCGACGCGTATCAGCACTTCTTCGAGATCGCGTACGTAGCGATGCACGTCGCAGCGATCCGGCTTCAAGTCGATGATGGGATAGCCGACGATCTGTCCGGGGCCGTGATACGTGATGTCGCCGCCGCGGCCGGTCTCGTGCACGTCCACGCCGCGCTCCGTCAGCACGTCGGGCGATGCCAGGATGTGCGACCGTCCGCCGTCGCCCCGAACTCCGAGCGTCAGGACATGCGGGTGCTCGACGAGCAGCAGCACATCGCCGACACGTCCTTCGCGGCGATCTTCGACGAGCTGTCTTTGCAGCGCGAGCGCCTCGGCATACGGCGTGACGCCGAGCCGGCGGACGTCAGGCGCCGTCCTCATCCCACGTTTCGAGCGCGCGCTTGATGTGCGCCATGAACTGATCGGCGACGGCGCCGTCGATGATGCGGTGATCGAAGCCGAGCGTCAGCACGGCCGTCGGTCGCGCGACGACACGGTCGCCGTCGACGGCCGGCCGCTTTTCGATCGATCCGACGCCGAGAATCGCCACCTGCGGCTGATTGATGATCGGCGTGCCGAGCAGCGCGCCGAACCCGCCCGGATTGGTGACCGTGAACGTGCCGTCGGCGACCTCTTCGGGTTTGAGATGTTTGCTTCGCGCGCGCGCGGCGAGATCCGCGATGGCTTCTGCGACGGCGGCGAGGCTCAGCGTGTCGGCATGCTTCACCACCGGCACGATCAATCCCGTCTCGAGCGCCACGGCGACGCCGATATTGATGTCCTTGTGATAGACGACGCTGTCGCCGTCGACCGAGGCGTTGAGCAGCGGAAACGCCTTCAGTGCATCGGCGCAGGCCTTGACGATGAACGAGAGGTAACTGCTCTTCTTCGTCTCGCGAACCTTCGCAATCTTCGAGAAATCGATTTCGAAGACCGTATGCACGTGCGCGGACGTGCGGCGGCTCGCGATCATGTGATCGGCAATCTTCTTCCGCATCACCGACATCTTCTCGACGCGATCGCCGTCGCGAAGCTCCTGCCGGTCCCGCCCGTCCTGGCCTTCCCGCCTGTCGCGGCCGTCCTGGCCGTTCACGACCGCGAGCACATCGTCTCTGGTAATGCGTCCGCCGATGCCGCTGCCCTGCACGTGCGACAGATCGACGTTGTGCTCCTTCGCGAGCTGCCGGACAAGCGGCGACGTCCGCTCGTGCGATACCTCGGCCGGTTTCGCCGCAACCGCCGAAGCGGCTTTCGGCGCGGGCGGCGGCGTCGGTCTGGCCTTCTTCGCGGCGGCCGGCGGTGCCACGGCCGGCGCGGGAGCCTCAGCGCCCGTGCCGATCACCGCGACGACGGTGTTGACGGGAACGGTGTCGCCTTCCGTCGCGAGAATCTGCGAGAGCACACCCGCGGCGGGCGATGGAATTTCCGCGTCGACCTTGTCGGTGGAGATTTCGAACAGCGGTTCGTCGCGATCGACCTTGTCGCCGACCTTCTTCATCCAGCGGACGATGGTGCCTTCGGCAACCGACTCGCCCATCTGGGGCATCAGTACATCCATGGGATTTGGTAATTGGGTAAGTGAGGAATCGGGTAATTGGAATTCATTGGAAATTCATTTAACCAATTACCAGGTTATCCATTTACCCGATTCTCACATGTGGATTGCGGCGCCGTGAGTCGCGTGTGCCGCTTCACCAATCGCCTCGGCCATCGTCGGATGCGCGTGAATCGTCGTGATGAGCTCCTGCACCGTCGACTCCAGGCGCAGCGCCGCTGTCGCCTCGGCGACGAGTTCCGTCGAGCTCTTGCCGATCATGTGGACGCCGAGCAGCGCGTCCGTCTTCCTGTCCCCGACGATCTTCACGAAGCCTTCCGTTTCTCCGGCCATCTTCGCGCGGCCGAGGACACCGAACGGGAAGGTGCCGACACGCACGTCGTGACCGCGTTCTTTCGCCTCGCGTTCCGTCAGCCCGACGCTGCCGATTTCCGGATCGCAGTACGTGCAGCCCGGGACGTGATCGTAGTTCAGCGGGCACACATCGCGGCCCGCAATCCGCTCGGCGACCAGTATGCCTTCGGCTGACGAGACGTGCGCGAGCTGCGGGTGTCCGGGCCTGCCGAAGGTGATGACGTCGCCGATGGCGGAAATGCCCGGTACGCTGGTGCGATACATCGCATCGACCTTTATATAGCCGCGATCCATCTGCAGGCCGACGCCCTCGGCGTTCAGCCCGGCCGTCACCGGACCGCGTCCGGTCGCGACGAGCAGATAGTCGACCTTCAGCGACTGCGACGTGCCGTCGGCAGCCTGCACCTGCACGTCGACGCCCTTCGCCGAGGCCTTCGCGCTCGTGACCTTCGCGCCCGTGTAGCACGCGATGCCGCGCTTCTTGAACGACTTCTCGAGTTCCGCCGACACCGCCTCGTCCTCGACGGGCACGAGCCGCGGCAGCAGCTCGACGATCGCGACCTGGCTGCCGAAGCGGTGGAAGATCGAGGCGAACTCGACGCCGACGGCGCCGCTGCCCATGATCGCGATCGACGTCGGCACTTCCTTCAGGTGGATCGCTTCGTCGCTCGTGATGATCCGCCGGCGATCGATCTCGATGCCCGGCACGCCGCGCGGCGAGGAACCCGTCGCGACGATGATCTCTTTGCGCGCGCGGAGCGTCTGCTTCTCGCCGTCCACCACGTCGACGCCGCCGCCGCCCGTGAGCGTCGCGGTCCCCTTGATCCAGTCGACTTTGTTCTTCTTGAAGAGAAACTCGACGCCTTTCGTGAGGCCGCCGACGATCTTGTCTTTGCGTTCGTGCACGCGCGCCATGTCAATTGTCGCGGCCGACGCGTCGACCGTGATGCCCCACTCCTTCGAGTCCTGCACCACCTTCAGCGCGTGCGCGTGTTCGAGCAGCGCCTTGGTCGGAATGCA
>DATNBT010000530.1:0-3728 GCA_035571855.1 Vicinamibacterales bacterium | reverse complement strand
GCGCGCGCTCGCGGTCGACGACCTCGGGCTCAGGCGTCTCGGCGAAATCGGCGGCGGCAATCTCAAAGCGCGCCGCGATACGGCCGTGCTGCTGGCGGAGTCGACGTATCCGCTCTGGACGCTCGGACGCGGGGCCGAAGCCGGACAACGCCTCGCACGCGCGTTCGACATCCTCCGCCAGACGAAAGACTACCCGCCGCGCGCGCTGACCATCGACGCCGAGGCGTACACGGTCATGCGTGCGGACGCCGACAGCCTGGCGTCCGAGGGGCGCGTCGCGGACGCGAGAGCGCAGTACGAACAGATTCGTCAGCAGCTCATCCGTTCGAGCCCGCCGACAGGCGACCCGCGCGTATCGAGCAAGTGGGACGCCTTCAATCGTTCGCTCGACGCATTGCGCGCACGGACCTCGCGCTAGCTGTCGTCTTTTCCCCGCCGTTTCCGATCTCCATTAATAGGACCGCTCGCACGTATTCAGGAGGTTTCATGCGCGTTCTTCCCGTCGTTGGTGTGTCCGCTTGCCTGTCGATCGGCGCGATCCTCGTGTCCCCCGCGAGGCTTCCCGCCAAAGACACCGATCCGAACCTGATGGCGTTCACCGACTCATCCGGCCAGCTGCGCACGTTCAGCACGGGCGGCGCCATCGATCGCGACAACCCCTTCTTCCAGAACCTCGGCACCAACGGGCGGACGTGCGTCACGTGCCACGATCCGTCGAACGCGTGGTCGATGACGCCGGAGAGTCTCCAGGCGCGCTTCGACGCCTCGCACGGCCTCGACCCGGTCTTTCACGACAACGACGGATCGATCTGCGAAGGCGTCGGCGGCTTCTCGGTGGCGGACAAACGGAAGGACTACGGCCTGCTGCTCGGCCGCGGCCTGATTCGCGTCGGGCTCGACGTCCCCTCCGGCGCCGAGTTCATCATCGAGCACGTCGACGACCCGAACCACTGCGGCCCGGCGAGCAACGACGCGTCGCTCTACCGCCGTCCGCTGCCGGCGACGAACCTGCGGTTCCTCAGCGCGGTGATGTGGGACGGCCGCGAGCCGGATCTCGCGCATCAGGCGAACGACGCGACGCGCGGCCATGCGCAGGCGGCGCAGGATCTGTCCGCCGAGCAGATACAGCAGATCGTCGACTTCGAGTCCAGCATCTACACGGCGCAGGCGCGCGACAACGGCGCCGGCAACCTCGACGCGGAAGGCGCGCGCGGCGGACCCGTGCGGCTGTCGAAGGAGAACTTCTTCGCCGGCATCAACGACCCCGTCGGCCTCAATCCGAACGGCACGCCGTTTGACGCCTCCGCCTTCACGATCTTCGACTCGTGGACGAAGCTCCGGAGCTCGCACGACGATCCGATGAGTGAACTGCGGGCGTCCATCGGCCGAGGACAGCAGATCTTCAACACCAGGGCGTTCACCATCAGCGGCGTCGCCGGCCTGAACGGCCAGACGTTCAGCAACGGCGTGACCGTGCCGGCGTCCATCAGCGGCACGTGCACGACGTGCCACGACACGCCGAACGCCGGCGATCACTCGGTGAAGGCGCCCCTCAACATCGGCATCTCCGATCCGGACAAGGCGCCGTATCTTCCGGTGTACACGCTGCGGAATCTCTCCACGCAGGAACGCGTGAAGACGACCGACCCCGGCCGCGCGATGATCACGGGCAAGTGGGCCGACGTCGCCAAGTTCAAGGGGCCGATCCTGCGCGCGCTCGCGGCGCGTGCGCCGTACTTCCACAACGGATCGGCGGCGACGCTCGAGCAGGCCGTCGACTTCTACGACACGCGATTCACTATCGGCCTGACGGCGTCGGAGAAGGCCGACCTCGTGGCGTTCCTGCGGGCGCTCTGAACGTCCGGACTAATGCACGGTCTCGCGGCGGCGCCGCTCCGCACGGCGCCGATCGCGGGCCGGCTTCGATTCGCCGTTCCCGGGCTTCCGGCGGTCGTAGTCCGGCCGCACGATCATCTGCTCGTCGTCCGGCGCCACGCGTGCCCGGCCGCTGACGCCGTCAAAGACGAGCTCGAGCCGGCACATGTCGCACCGGAAGGCGCGCGGTTCCGACGTGGGAGCGACGTCGACAAGGTTGCGGAGCTCAGCTCGACAGGCGGGGCAGAACCACGGCACGGTCAGGAAGTCTTGCGAACGCGATGCCAGCCCGGCGGGCGATGACGCGGAAAACTTTTTCCGTTCAGAGCGTCGTCGACACGCCGAAATACAGGCGGCGCGGCTGGCTCGCGGCAATCGCCTGCCCGAAATATGGCGAAGTGAGCACTCCGCTGATCACGGTGCGGTTCACGCGATTCCACAGGTTGTCGCCTTCGATCCAGATCTGGACGCGATATTTCGAGGGCGTTGCCTGCGGACCGGCACCCTTCGGGATGTTCCAGCCGACGTGCGCGCCCTGATAGAACTGCGCGAACCCGCGCGACCCGTTGCGGCCGGACGCGTCCGGCCGCTCGTTGAAGATGCCGTCGCCGTTGCTGTCGATGCCCGTGGTCACCGTGTAGGGGGTGGCGGAACTGAATTGCCAGTACGTCGACGCGGCGATCCGCCGGCCGAAGAACGGCTGGGAGAACTGGCCGCCGATGCGGTGGCGGGCGTCGTTGAGCGACGGCGCCCACTCGGCTCCCGGCTGGCGCGCGTCGACCGGGACGAAGAACGCGCCGTCCGTGTTGTCCATGGCCGACGCCAGCGTGTAGTTGAACCGCAGGAAGGTTCCGCGCTTCTGGTCGTTGTACGTCACGCTCGTGCTCAGCGCGTTCAGCCGCGCGTGCCCGGTCGATTCCACCTGGATGACGTTCCCGAACTGCGCGTCCGGCCGGACGCCGCCGATCGGCGCGTTCAGGTTGTCGCCGCGGAGGGCGTCGGCGGTCTGGTGCGCGAAGTCGGCGTGCAGCGTCAGCGGGCCGCGCGTGTGATCGACGCCGATCGACGCGCGGATGATTTGCGGCTGCGTGATCTCCGGCGACAGCAGATACCGTCCGGACGGCAGCACGACCGCGTTCGACGCCGTCGCGTTCGGATAGCCGGGGTTGACGATGAGGATGTCCTGTTGATGAACGCCGTCCACGCGAACGGTCTGCTCGATGTCGTTCGGCAGCACCCATCCGTAGAAGACGCCGCCGCCGAGATGGAACGTCGTGTGCGGCACCTGCACGGGCGACCAGTCGACCTGTCCGCGCGGCGCGAGATTCAGCTTGCGTGAGATGCGCGTCTCGGATTCCTGCCGCAGGCCGAGCGAGAGCTGCAGCGTCTTCGACAGCGCGATGTCGTCCTGCGTCCAGAGACCGAGCTGCGTGACGTCGAAGCAGCAGACGCCCGTGCCGACGCGCTGCGTATACGTCGTCGGCGTGCCGGCCAGATAGGCGTCGAGCGACGAAAACGTGTACGTGCCGCCCGGGTTGCTCACGAGCGACGAGTCCACGCCGACGTGCCACAGCGTCGCGCCGCCGCGCCACACCTGCCGCGTGCCGACCGGGCGCGTGACGACGTCGGACACCTCGAGCTGCGTGTCGGTCCGCGCGCCCTGATACTGCGCGCCGCCGGCCGAGAACGCGTTGAGGACGACGACCGCCTGCTCCGCGCTGTCGGGCGTGTCGGTCTCGCGGCGGTATTGCGTCTGAAGACGCAGGACGTTGCTGCCGCCTTTTCTGAGCGGCGTCGTCCAGAACGCGCGTGCCCGGAGCAGCTTCTGCTCCTGCGTGAATCCGCGCTCCGGC
>DATNBT010000529.1:0-11188 GCA_035571855.1 Vicinamibacterales bacterium | reverse complement strand
CCTTCGCCCGGCGCCGAGAACATCCGCACGTCGCCCGCGCGCGTCCGCTGCGGCGGGCACTCCACCGTAAACACGTGCCGCCGGAGGTGCGCGAGGTCGGACGTCGGCGGCGCGGCGTCGGCGACGTGCTCGACGGTCGCGCCGAGCCGCGTCCACTCGGCGGACGGGACGTCGTCGCCGGCCGGGACGGTGGCGACGATCGACGGCGAGCGGCTCGCCAGCGCGGCGACGAACTCGCGCTCGACGACCGCATCGAGCGGCACGTCGAGCAGGACGATCGGCAGGCTCGCCCATCGCACGGCGCCGTCTGCAATCGCGGACGTCGCGAGCCGGAACAGCCCCGCGCGATCGTCGATCGCCGATCGTCCGAGCTCCTGCTCCGTACGCTCGAGCAGCCGGCCGATGTCCGCCGTCGCCGCATCGCGCGCCGACAGCGCGGCGGGATCCACACCAGCCAGCCGGAGCTCGTGCACGGTGCGCGCGAGCGCCCGCGAGAAGCCGGGCATCGACGCGACCGGCGTGAAGTACGTCAGCTCGCCGGCCGACGCGAACACGGCGCGCGCGGCAATCGCCTCGGCGCCGGCCTGCGTCGCCGCGGCCCGGCGGCGTCCCGGCGCCGTCGTCTTCGCCGCGAGCGCGGCGAGGTCCGTCAGGCTGACGCGCGTCAGTCCGAACGTCGCGCCTCTGTCGCGCGCGATCGCGCGGACGAAATCATCGGCCGCGCCTCGCGTGGCGCCGACGACAACCGCTTCAGCTGCGACTGGTAACTCTTGCAGGTAGGTCCGCGCAGCCGACAGCCTGGCCGCGGCGGAGGTCGAGATGATGACGTGCAGCGTTCCCATGGCGTTCCGGTCTCCATGCCGGATATCAGAGTCCACACAGCGCTCGCTGTGTTCGGCGGTATTCTACGGCAAATGCTGCTCGTTCTCGTGCTCGCCGCAAATCTTTCCGCGATGGAATCGCAGATCGCGGCGAATCCAGAAGACCTGCGCGTCGCCGCCGACTATCGCCAGGCGGTGATCCAGGCGGATGAATACGATCGCGCGATCAAGCTCTTCGAGAGCCTGACGAAACGCGCCGGCGCGGGCCCGAACGTCTTCCTGAGCCTCGGACTCGCCTACATCGACAAGATCCCGTCCGTCGGCGCGTTCCGCCGCATCTCGCTCGGCAACAACGCGACCGCGGCGATCACGCATTCGATCGAGAAGCGGCCGTCCGACCTCGCGTACCTCATTCGCGGCCTCGTCAACCTGCATTTCGAGAAGGGCCTGTTCCATCGAACGCCGGAGGGCGTCGCCGATCTCGAGAGCGCGCTGAGGCTGGCGTCGGCGCATCCCGATCGCGGGTACGTCGCGCGCATCTACGTCGCGCTCGGCGACGGCTACTGGCGGCTGAAAAATCGCGACAAGGCCCGGGCGACGTGGCGGGACGGCCAGGCGGCGTTTCCCGGGAACGACCGTCTGCGCCTGCGTCTGACGTCGTCCGACAGCGTGATTACCGACACAATTGCACACGACCTCGATGCCGCCGTCCGCGTGGACACGAGCCTGCGGGAACTCGCCGGAGGCTAGAGGCCGGAGCCTAGGGGCTAGAATGGTCGGGTGAAATCCGCACTGCTGCTGGCGGCTCTTCTGCTGGCAGCGCCCTGCCTCGCGCAGACGTCCGACCCGCGCATCGCCCTCATGGAGCGCGCGGCATGGGACGCGCTCTCGCGAGGCGACGCCAGGGGCGCCGCGGACATCTTCAAACGCGCGCTCGCGTCCGATCCCAACAACGCCCAGCTTCACTTCGGCGCCGCCAGCGCCGCGTTCGCCGACCGCCGAGACGACGATGCGAAGAGCGAGCTGGACCGGGCGCTCGGCATCGACGGCAAGCTCGCCACCGCGCAGAAGCTCCTGGGCCAGGTGCTCCATCGCAAAGGCGATCTGCTGGGCGCCATCCGCTCGTATGAAACGCTTCTCCTGAACACGCCAGGCGACGCGGCGGTCTCGGCGACGCTCGACCGGTGGCGCCGCGAGTTCGATCTGCAGCTGCGGATGCAGCAGACCTACGGCGATCACTTCGCCGTGTCGTTTGACGGTCCCGCCGTCGAGGAGATGGCGACCAGAGCGGTCGGCTCCCTGAACCGCGCGTTCGACCGGATCTGCTCGGTGCTCAACACCTATCCGACGACGACGATTCCAGTTGTCCTTTACTCGACGCAGCAGTTCACCGACATCACGCGCGCGCCGTCCTGGGCCGCCGGCGCGTACGACGGCACGATCCGCATCCCGATGCGCGGCGCACTGGACGACGAGGCGGAATTCGATCGCGTGCTCGCGCACGAGTTCACGCACGCGCTGATCCACACGCTCTCGACGCCGGCGATCCCGACGTGGCTGAACGAAGGCCTCGCGACGGCGCTCGAGACCGATACGCTCGAGTGGGCCGAGAAGACCGTGGCGGCGTCTCAACAGGTGCCGCTGTCCGTGCTGCGCCGCGGATTCGGCCAGCTGTCCGGCGCGCAGGCGCGGCTCGCATACGCGACGAGCGCGCTGGCCGTGCGGCGCATGCTGCAGGAGGCCGGCGGCTTCGCCGTCGCCAACCTGATTCGCGACCTCGGCGACGGCGTGGACTTCGACACCGCGTTCTCCCACAGAATTCAACGGAGCTTCGATGACTTCCAGGCGTCGATTACCCAGTAAGGTTCTCGCGGCGGTCCTCGCCGCCGTCGGGATTCTGGCGGCGCATCCGCACGCGCAGACGCGGGCGTTCGCGTGGAAGGCGACGAAAGGCGCGTCGGCGGTCTACCTCGTCGGGTCCGTCCACATGCTGACGTCGGACTTCTACCCGCTCGCGCCGTCCCTCGACGCGGCGTTCAAGGACTCCGACCTGCTCGTCGAGGAAGCCGACCTGAACGAGATGCTGTCGCCGACGACGCAGTTCGCGCTGCTCTCCAAAGGCATGCTTCCCGCCGGCCAGACGATCGACAAAGTGGTGTCGCCGGCGACGATGGCGCTGATCAACAAGCATCTGGGCGGCGCGCTGCCGCTCGAAGCGCTGCAGCAGTTCAAGCCCTGGTTTCTCGCGATGACGCTCGAAGCGATGGAATGGCAGGCCGCCGGGTTCGACGCGTCGCTCGGCCTCGACAAGCACTTCTTCGATCGCGCGCAGACCGAAGGCAAGACGACGCAGGGCCTCGAGACCACGGACTTCCAGATCTCGCTGTTCGACGGCATGACGAGAGATCAGCAGGAACGCTTTCTCGCCGAGACGCTGAAAGGCGTCGACGACGAAAAAGCCGCCGTCGGCAAGTTGACGTCCGCCTGGAAAGCCGGCGACGCCTCGACGATCGAGCGACTCGTGATGGCCGACGTCAAGAGCGACCCCGTCGTCTACGACCGGCTGCTCGTCGCGCGCAACAGGGCCTGGCTGCCGAAGATCGAAGCGCTCTTCTCGCGCCCGCGCCACGCCTTCGTCGTCGTCGGCGCCGCGCACCTCGTGGGTCCAGACGGCCTGGTCGCGATGCTGCGGTCGAAGGGGTATCAGGTGGTGCAGTTGTGAAGGCGATGCGAGAAGCTCTCCACCGCGGGTGGAGCGTTGCCGTTGTCACGATCGCACTCGCGACCGGCGTCCGTGCCGACGGCAGCGCCTGGTGGAAGCACGTCGAGTATCTCGCCGACGACTCGATGCGCGGGCGCGACACCGGGAGTCCGGAGCACAAGCGCGCGGCCGAGTACGTCGCGGCTGAGTTCAGGAAGTCCGGGCTCGAGCCGGCGGGCACCAGCGGTTACATCCAGCCGGTGATGTTCAGGACGCGGCGGATCGACGAGTCCCACTCGAGTCTCGCCCTCATCCGCGATGGCCGGACGCTCGCGCTGACGCTCGGTGACGACGCGAACTTCCGGATGGCCGTCGATCCCGCGCCGTCGGTGGAAGCGCCGCTGGTGTTTGTCGGCCATGGCCTCGACATTCCCGAGCAGGGCATCAACGATCTCGAAGGCCTCGACCTCAAAGGCGCCGTTGTCGTCTACGTCGCGACCGTGCCGCGTTCGCTGCCGGGGCCGCTGCAGGCGCACTTCAGCTCCGCGGCGGAACGCTGGCAGATGTACCGCGCCGCCGGAGCGGTCGGCACGATCAGCATCGCCAACCCGCGGAACGTCGACATCGCCTGGGCGCAGACGACGGCCAACCGGCTGCAGCCGTCGATGTCGCTCGCCGACGAGACGCTCGACGAGTATCGCGGCCAGCAGGTGGCGATCACCATGAATCCGGGCCGCGCGAACCTCCTGTTCGACGGATCGGGACACACGTTCGACGAGATCATGGCGCTCGAGAACGAGGGCAAGCCGCTGCCGCGGTTCGCGCTGCCCTCCCGCGTCGCGGCGCGCGTGTCGGTGATCCGCGCGCAGGTCGAGTCGCAGAACGTCGCCGGCATTCTTCCGGGATCGGATCCGGCCCGGCGCGGCGATTACGTCGTGCTGTCGGCGCATCTCGACCACGTCGGCGTCGGCGCCGCCGTCAACGGCGACACGATCTACAACGGCGCGATGGACAACGCCTCGGGCATCGCGGCCATTCTCGAGGTCGCGGCCCGGCTCAAGGCCGCCGGCGAGCGGCCGGCGCGATCGCTCCTCTTCGTCGCGGTCACCGGCGAGGAGAAGGGCGAACTCGGCTCGCGCTACTTCGCGGCGCATCCGACGGTGCCTCGGGGATCGCTCGTCGCGGACGTCAACACCGACATGTTCCTGCCGCTGTTCCCGCTCAAGGAGCTGATGGTCCTCGGCCTCGACGAGTCGGATCTCGGCGACGACATCCGCGCCGTCGCCGGCACGCTGCATCTCCAGGTGCAGGCCGACCCGGAGCCGCAGCGCAACCGTTTCATCCGCAGCGATCAGTACAGTTTCATCCGCGGCGGTGTGCCCGCGCTGCTGATGCGCTTCGGCTACGAGCCGGGCACTCCGGAGGCGGCCATCGCACAGCGGTGGACCGCCGAGCGCTATCACCTGCCGTCCGACGACCTGAAGCAGCCGGTCGACAAAGGCGCGGCCGACACCTATATCGAGGTCGTGCGCCGGCTTGCGTTACGCATCGCCAACCGCACCGACCGTCCGAAGTGGAATGACAGCAGCTTCTTCCGGCGATTCGCTCAGTAACGGCGGCGAGCTGAAAGGCTCCTCCGTCATCGTCGTCGGCGCCGGCCTCGCGGGCCTCACGGCCGCATACGAGCTCATGTCGATGGGCGCGGACGTCACGATCGTCGACGCGCGCGACCGCGTCGGCGGCCGGGTGCTGACGGTTCACGAGCCGTTCCTCCACCGGCAGCATGCGGAGGCCGGCGGCGACATGATCGACGCCGCCCAGACCGCGATCAAGGAGCTCGCGGCGTCGCTCGGGCTGAAGCTGACACGCATCCTGCGCGGCGGCTTCGGGTACATCCGCGCCGACGCCGACGGACGTCCACGGCTCGTGAAGCGGATCAGCGTTCGCGGATGGGATCGCCTGCCGCACGAGCTCGAGCCGTGGATCGCCCGCTACAAGTCGGCGGAGCAACGGTGGGATTCGCCGATTGCCGCCGACATCGCGCGACGATCGGTTGCGCGCTGGCTGGACGAAGAGCGGAAGGACGCGGACCTTCGCGCGACCATGACGGGATTGCGCGGCTTCTTTCTCGCCGATCCCGAAGACCTGTCGCTCATCGCGCTCGTCGATCAGTTCTCGAACAGCGACGCGCCCGCGCCGTCCGAAATGTTCCGCATCGTCGGCGGGAACGACAAGCTGCCGGAGGCGCTCGCCCAGAAGCTCGGCGCGCGGATGCACCTGCGATCCGAACTCGTCGCCGCGTCGGTGCGCGGGCAGCACGTCCACGCGAGCGTCAAGCATCAGGGCACGACGGCGACGATGACGGCGGATTACCTGGTGTTCGCGATTCCGGCGTCGCTGCTCCGCCGCGTGCCGATCGTGCCGGCGCTGCCGACGCCGCAGCACCAGGCGATCGCGTCGCTGTCCTACGGCCGCGCGACGAAGACGCTGCTGCAGTACGACCGCCGTTTCTGGCGCGCGCCCGGCCGGCCGCGCGCGTTCGGATCGCCGCTCGGCTTCGGCGCGCTCTGGGAAGGCAACGAGGACCAGGCCGCAAAGCCCGGCATCCTGTCGCTCCTGGCCGGCGGCGGCGCGAGCGCGGCGACGCAGACCACCGTCGCGTCCGACGGCATGACGCGCTTCGCCGGGAGCTTCTCGTGGCTCGGCAGCGGTCCCGCGACGCTGCTGGCCTCGAAGCAGATCGTGTGGGAGTCGGAGCCGTTTTCGCGAGGCGGCTACGCGTACTTCAGCCCCTCGTTCGATCCCGCGCTGCGCGAATGGCTCGCGCGCCCCGCCGGCCGGCTGTTCTTCGCCGGCGAGCACACGAGCATCAAGTGGCAGGGCTACATGAACGGCGCCGTCGAAAGCGGACGGCGCGCGGCGCTCGAAATCCGCGCGAGTGCAATGCTGGGCAAGCAGCCCGAACAACCGGGCATGTAGGCCGAAACCGCATACCAATCTTGTAATACGCCGTTTTGGCGCCTCTCTAAGGTACAGTTCCAGACACAGTGGACTGGGAGCGCTCAGCCATAGAAGCAGCGGCCGCCTACCTGCGCGAGATGATCGAAGCAGGCGCGACCGACGTGCGTACGCAGAGCATCTACGAAGGTTTGCTCGACGTCCTGGATCCGACGCGCCACGCGTCGCGGCTCATCCGCGCCGCGTCCGCGGACGCCGCCGCCGCGATCATGCACGGACTGCGGGATCGCCGGGCGAAAATGGATCGCCGCGGACACACCGACCGCCGGCTCATCAATCTCGGTCCTCCGGCCACCGGCGAGCGCCGCACCGGTCACGATCGCCGCGCCGGCGTCGATCGACGCACCAAAGCGTGAACTAGAATCGGAGGGTGGCGCACCGCAACCCGACCGACGATCAGATCGGCGAACTGCTCCATGCGGCGCGCACGATTGCCGTGGTCGGCGCCTCCTCCAATCCCGCGCGCTCGTCACACGGCGTGATGTCGCACCTGCTCCAGCTCGGCTACACCTGCATCCCCGTCAACCCGCACGAAACCGAGGTACTCGGCCAGAAAGCGTACCGGTCGCTGGCGGACGTCCCCGCGCCGATCGACATCGTCGACGTGTTCCGCCGATCCGAATTCACGCCCGGCGTCGCGGACGAAGCCGTGAAGGTCCACGCGAAAGCGTTGTGGCTGCAGCAGGGGTTGTGGAATGAAGACGCCGCCGCCCGCGCAACGGCGGGCGGTCTGACGGTCGTGATGGACGAATGTCTCGGCGTGGTCGCGTCGGTTCTGCGACGTTCGTAGCGTCCGGCTTCAGCCGGACATCAGGCGATTTCGTTTTCGAGCTGCGTCACCAGCTGGTCGAGCTGCTCGACGACGGCGCGAACCGGCTCCGGCCTGCTGAGATCCACGCCCGCCCGTTTGAGCAGCGTCATCGGATGATCGCTGCCGCCCGATCGCAGCAGCGTCAGATACCGCTCGATCGCGTCCTTCCGATCTTTCTGGCTTCCCTCGGTCAGCGCCTTCATCAGCTGCGCGCTGGACGCGAAGCACGTCGCGTACTGATAGACGTAGTACGGCGTGCTGTAGAAGTGCGGAATGCGCGCCCAGGTCACCCGCGCCAGCTCGTCGTAGTCGTACGCGTCGCCGTGATACGTCTTGAGCAGGTTGAAATAGATGTCCGACAGCGTCTGCGCCGTCACGGGCTTGCCGCTCTCGACGAGCCGGTGCGCCTGCAGCTCGTAGTCGGCGAACATCACCTGCGTGTAGAACGTGCCGACGATGCCGTCGATGGCGTGCTGCAGGAGCACGCTGCGCTCGCGCTCGTCGGTGGTGCGCGACAGCATGTACTCGAGGAACAGCGCTTCGGCGAGCGTCGACGGAACTTCGGCGACGAAGATGGTGTAGCCGGCGTAGACGAACGGCTGATGCGCGTGCGACAGCTCGGTGTGCATCGAGTGGCCCATTTCATGGGCCAGCGTGAACGCGGCGTCGAGCGTGTCGTTGTGGTTGAGCAGCATGTACGGATGCACGCCGTACACCGGCGCCGAGTACGCGCCGGACCGCTTCCCCGGGTTTTCGTAGACGTCGATCCAGCCGCCCGAGAGCGCCTCTTTCAGCATCTTCGCGTACTCGGGGCCGAGGACCTCGAAGGACGCCGGCAGCCACGCGAGCGCGTCTTCGTACGAATACTTCCTGTCGAATTCCACGAGCGGAATCGTCGTGTCGTAGACGTGGTACGTGTCGAGGCCGAGCACCTTCTTGCGCAGGCGGTGGTAGCGGCGCAGCGGCTCGGTGCCCGCTTTCGTCTGCTCGATCAGGTTCGTGACGACGGCCGGCGGGATGGCGTTGCCGTGCAGCGCCGCGTCCAGCGTCGTCGCGTAGCCGCGCGCCTGCGCGTGAAACCATTCGCGCTGCATGACGGCGTTGTAGAGCGACGCGTACGTGTTGATGTTGTTCTCGTAGAGGCCGTGCAGCGCCTTGAAGGCCGTCGCGCGGTCCTGCTGATTGCGGTTCGTCGCGAGAATCGCGCGGTACTGGCCGTAGGTGACCGTCACGCTCTCGCCGGACTGCAGCGTGATGACCGGATGCTTCACGTCGGCCGTCGAGATCGCCGCGTAGATGTCGTACGGCGTCGACGACAGCTGGCTGGAGAGCGACAGCAGGTGCTCGCCCTTGTCGTCGAGGACGTGTTCCTGCTGGCGATAAAGCTCCTCAATCGCGAAACGGTAGACCGCCAGCTTCGGAACGGCGTCCATCCACTGCCGCGCGGTCTCGATCGGAATCGACAGCATCTCGGGGTTGAACCAGGCCATCGCCTGGCTGCCCCGGGCCGCGAGGATCTGGACCTGCTGGCGGCGCGCGTTGATCGCGTTGTCGCGCTGATCTTCGTCGTACTTGAGCGACGGGAAGTACCAGACCCGGTATTCGAGCTGGCCGATCTCGTCGGCGAGCTGCAGCGCCGTGAGCAGCCTGTCCGGTCCGCCTTTCAGCGTCCCTTGAAGCGCGGCGTACTCCGCGATCTTCTTGTCCAGCGCGTCATAGCCGCGCTGCCACGCGTCCCAGTCCGGGAAAATGTGCGAGAGGTTCCACTTGAAGCGGTCTTCGATCTGATCGCGCGTCCGCTGCGCGGGAGCCGCCGTTGCGCCGGCGGGAGAGAACGATTCCATATCGCCTTCGATCATACTTCGCCGCGCGGCGCTCCCGGAAACGCTTTCGCGATGTCTTTGCGCAGGATTTCCCTGTGCTCGCCGGGCATGAGCGAGCCGAGATCGAGACGGCCGACGCGCACGCGCTTGAGCGACGTCACCTCGCGTCCGATGTCCGCGAACATCCGACGCACCTGGCGGTTCTTGCCTTCACGCAGCTCGACGAGCAGATGCGTTTCCCGGCCGGACGCCTTCCGCACGGTCACCGTGCCCGGCAGCCGCTCCACGTCGCCCGTCTCGACACGGCCGCGGACCGTCACGACATAGAGGCGTGGAACTTCGTTGACGGGATCGGTCAGCCAGTCGGCCAGTTGCGTGTCGCTCGTCAGGATCAGCAGGCCGCTGGTCGCCAGATCGAGACGGCCGACGGCCACCAGACCCTCTCCTGCATCACCGAGCACGTCGTAGATCGTCCGGCGGCCCTCCGGATCGGATCGGGTCGTCACGACGCCGCGCGGCTTATGAAACACGATCGTCCGCCAGGGAGCCCTGGCGGCGCGCGCGCCGTCCAGTTCGATCCGCGCTTTCTCGGGCACCACCGGCGCCGTCGGGGTCCGGACGACGCGGCCGTCGACGCGCACACGGCCCGCCAGGATGGCGTCGGTCGCCTGCGAGCGGGACAGCACGCCGAGCTTGGAAAGCGCCCGATTGAGCGGCACTTGATTTATCTTCTTCATATGCGCCGAGCGTTCCTTGCCATTCTCGCGATCCCGCTGGCCGGGTGTTTCCAGTCGTCCACCGTCCTGCACGTGAAAGCCGACGGCAGCGGCACCATCGAACAGCGGACGCTCGTCACCGAAGCGGCGATGGACCAGCTCCGCACGTTCGCGATTCTCGGCGGCGGAAATCCCGATGCCGCCGATCCCACGTCCGAAGCGCAGGCCAGGGCGCTGGCGAACGTCATCGGCACGGGCGTGACGTACGTGTCGTCGACGCCGGTCGCGATCGAAAAGTACAAAGGACGCGACACACTCTACGCGTTCACCGACGTCACGCAGATTCGCCTGAGCGAGCAGCCGAGTCTGCCGGGGATTCCGCTTCCGCCGCAGGCCGGCGCGAACACGCCGCCGATTCAGTTCGCACTCGACCACAAACCCGACGGCCACGTCGTCCTTCGCCTGCTCGTGCCGCGGCCGGCGATCTTTCCCAACGGGCCCGACGGCCGCCCGACGGCGCCCTCGCTCGATCAGATCACGATGGTGAAGCAGCTCCTCGCCGGCGCCCGCCTCTCCGTCGTCGTCGAACCAGAGGGTACGCTCGTGCAGACCAACAGCCCTTTCGTCGACGCGAACCGCGTCACGCTGCTCGACGTCGACATCGATCAGGCGAGCGCGGATCCGGATCTCGTGAAGAAGATTCAAAGCGCCGCGCAGCCGGACCAGACCAAAGCCGCCGTCGCCAGCATTCCCGGCCTGAAGGTGACGCTCGAGCCGGAGATCACGATCGAGTTCGCGCCAAAGTAGACAGGCCTTCAGGCCTGTCCCTTCCGGTAGCGTCGCAACGCCGGCGTCGACGCCGCGACCCACCCCGTCGCGATCAGACAGCCCACTCCTCCGCTGACGACCGAAAACACGGCGCCCAGCCAGTTTGCGACCGCGCCGGCCTCGAGCTCGCCGAGCTGCGGCCCCCCCTGGAAGAACACCATGTTGACGCCCATCATGCGGCCGCGCAGACGATCGGGCGTCTCGAGCTGCCGGACGATGTTGCGGATGATCATGCTGATGGTGTCCATCGCGCCGGTCATCGCAAGGCAGAAGAACGTCAGCCAGAAATATTTCGACAGGCCGAACACCGCCGTCGCGAGACCGTAGCCGGCGACCGCCCACAGCAGCACCGGACCGCGCCGCTGAATGCGATTCGTCATGACGACCATCGCCGCGCTCATCGCCACCGCGCCGACGGCCGGCGCGGCATAGAGCCACCCGTACCCGCGCGCGCCGACCTGCAGGATGTC
>DATNBT010000528.1:0-4095 GCA_035571855.1 Vicinamibacterales bacterium | reverse complement strand
GCGGGCCGACGTCGGTCTCCGGATCGAGTCCTGAACCGAGGTGCAGCGCGCCGACGGCGGCCGCAACGCGTTCGACGAAGGCGTCCGCGACCTCGCGTGCGACGAGAAATCGCTGCGGCGCGATGCACACCTGTCCGCCGTTGCGGAATTTCGCGGCGATTGCGCCGGCGGCGACGCGCTCGAGATCGACATCGGGGAAGACGAGGACCGGCGCGTTGCCGCCCAGCTCCAGCGACAGCCGCGTCATCGTGTGTGACGCGCCGTCCATCAGGCGCTTGCCGACCGGCACACTGCCCGTGAGATGGACCTTGGCGCAGGCGGGATGCCGCAGCATTTCCTGCCCGATCGGGTCGGCCTCGCCGACGACCAGATTCGCGACGCCGGCGGGCGCGCCGGCGTCGACGAGGAGGTTCATCATCTCCATCGCGGTGAGCGGCGTGAACTCGGACGGGCGGATGACGACGGTGCAGCCGGCGGCAAGCGCGGCGGCCGCGGCTCGCGCGATGTTGTACGCGGGGAAGTTCCAGGCCGCGATGATGCCGGCCACGCCGACAGGCTGTTTGAGGACGGTCAGACGTCGCGTCCCCAGGCGCGAAGGGATCACCCGTCCGTACGCGCGCTTGCCCTCTTCGGCGAACCACTCGAACAAATCCGCGGCGACCAGCCATTCGCCCCGGGCTTGCGCCAGAGGCTTACCGCTTTCGAGCACGGTGGTCCGCGCCAGGCGATCCGCCAGTCCGCGGATGAGGTCGGCGGTGCGTTTGAGAATCGCGCCGCGTTCGTACGGCGTCTGCCTCGCCCAGGCGGAAAACGCGCAGCGGGCGGCCTCGATGGCGGCGTGGCAATCCGCGGCGCCCCCGTAGGGAACCTCCCGAACGAGCTCCTCGGTGGCGGGATCGACGACGCGGATTGTGCCGCCGTTCGATGCGTCGCGCCATTCGCCGCCGATGAACTGCCGGTACGAGAACTCCACGGACGGGGCCAACCCGACTGTATGTCGTCGGGGTCTCGCAGGAAATCACCCGGAGGTGCCCGCCGCGGGTAGCACCCCTTCAGTAGCAGTTGTTCGCGTTGAAGTTCAGGATTCCGTCCGCGGCAGGCGTGTTCTCGTAGCAGAGCTGCGCGGGGATTTTATAGACGAACCCGCGCGCTCCCTGACCGCCCGTCACGTCGGGGCCGATGGGCGGCCACGTGACCGGCCCGAATCTGGAGGAGAACCAGACCGGACGCGTCGCGAGGTAGAGAGATGCGGGCAACGCGCGATCGGGCGGAATCGCGTTGGCGTACGCACTCAGTGCGGACGGCAATTCGCTCGCGTTCCACTGCACGGCGTCGTGCACGGTGTCGTAGTTGCCCCACCGCATCAGGCTGGCCGCCGTGAATGGGTCGTTGGCCAGGGGCGCGGCTCCAGCCCAATGCGTGCCCTGGTTTCCCGAAAATCCCAGCGAGTAGATCGAGCGGTCGCTGATCGACGCGTTTCCCGGGTCTGTCTTCGAGTCCGGAATCCAGTCGTACCGCGTGTGATATCCAGGCGTGCCGAGCACATTGCCGATGACGTTGTAGTAGCGGTTGTACGCCTCGAGCTCGATGGCGTTCGTCTGCTGCGTTTTTCCGCCGGCCGACCCGCCCGCCGGATCGCGGCCGTTCCAGTAGTTCCGAAATGCCGTGATAAACGCGCTGACGCCGTGAATGTCGTCGGACGTCAGGCCAATGCCCACGTTGCCTTCCCAGAGCAGGAACGCGTTGCCGACCGCGTGCTGGTACGAACTGGCCTGCTGCCACTGCGGCGCGGACCCGCCGGCGGTGTAGTAATCGTCGACCGCGTAGTTGTACGCGTGGACCGTTCCTTCGCCGCCCTCGTTCAACATCGGCGACGCCACGTGCTGGAAGATGTTGTTCTCGATCAGCTGATCGCCTCCGCTGAAGGTGTCGGTCGCGTAGCTCTCCGACGCGGCGCGCTGCGTGCCGTAGAAATAGCTGTCGCGAATCGTCGTGTGCACGGTCTGGTACATCCACACGTGCTTCTGATGCGCGTTGAGGCTGCGGACGTTTTTCACCCAGATGCCGTAGCCGTTGAAGATGAACACGCCGGCGTCCGCGCTGCTGGCCGTATGGTCCATCGAGAGATCCTCGACCCCGCTGCCGCTGATCGGCAGGCTGCTGGACCACCAGGCGCCGGGGCTTTGCGACGCGCGCCAGTTGGGCATGTAGAGACCGGGCGAGATGGTCGCGGTGCACGGGCAGGGGCCACTGCTGATCGACGTGACCTGTACGATCTGCGTCTGCCCGCGCCCGGGACGTCCCTGTCCCACGCCGCCCTGCTGGCTGCACACGTTCTTCTTCTGACAGATCCACAACGCGCCGTTGTCGGCGTCGGCATCGTCGAGTTGATCGAGCGTCAGCAGCGTCCCCACCGACGGCTTCGTGCGGCCGGCGGTATTCGCGCCGATCGTGATGATCGCCGTCCCCGCGGCGTATCCGGCGGTCCAGTTCGCGACGTTTCCCGGAGCGGCGGAGAAGTTCGTGTCGCCGTTCATGAAGCAGACGTCGCCGCCGAGCCCGCCGCACGAATTGCCCGCGGCGAAGACCAGGAATGTCCGATCGGGTCCCGCTCCGCGAAGCGTGACGTTGTTCTTGCCGTTGAAGACGATCCCGGTCGAGAGGTTGTAGGTGCCCGCGGCGAGCGTGACGACCTGTCCGGCCGGACACGACGCGATCGCGCCGTTGATCTGCGCGGCCGTGGCCCTGGCATCGAGCGCCGCGCAGACGGTGGCGCGGACGGGAATGCCGCCGGGCACTCCCGCTGCGCTCCAGTCGATGCGGCGGCTCGCGCTGATCGGTTGCGCATCAGCCGTCGCGGCGACGGCCAGCGCGCAGAAAAAAAACAGAAGCCGGTGATTCATCACGGAACGGTTGCGTTGACCTCGTTCGAGAAGCCGCCCTCGTCGCCATTCTGATTGTAGCTGGTGAGTGCGAAGTAATAGACGGTGCCGGACTGAAGACCTGTGAGCGTGGCCGTGGTCAGGTTGCCGACGTCGACGACGCTGGTCGCGTAGACGCCGCTCGCCGTCCCGACGTAAACCTTATAACCGCTGAGCGTCGGATCCACGCTCGCGTCCCACGCCAGCGTGACCTGACCGGAGTTGGCCACCGTCACATTGACCTGCGCCGATGTCGTGCGATTCCCGGACGTGTCCCTCGCCACGGCCGTCAGCGTATGAGGTCCGGCCGTCACGACGGTCGTGTCCCATGCGATGGAATACGGCGCCGACGTGTCTTCGGCGCCGATCGGCATACCGTCGAGCTGGAACTGGACGCCGGCGACGCCGATGTTGTCGGAGGCGGTGGCCGTGATGGTCACCGTCGCCGAAACGGTCGAGCCGGCGGCCGGAGATGTCAGCGCAACCGTCGGAGCGATCCCGTCAACGGTTGCAAAGCTGAAGTCGTTCGACACGGCCAGATTGCCGGCAGCATCCCGAGACCGCACGCGGAAGTGGTATGTCGTCGCCGACGCCAGCGTCGAGATGGCGAGCGTGTGCGAGGTGACCGGAGTCACGTCCAGCGTGCTGAAGCTGCCGTAGGCCGTCGTCAGGCCGTACTCGACCTCTGAATCGGCCGCCTCATCGGTCGTCCAGGCGATCGTCGCGCCGGATGACGTGAGTGAGGAGACGACCACGGCCGCGATCACCGGCGGCGTCGTGTCGTTGTTGACGGTGACGTGCACGGCGGCGCTCGTCGCCCGGTTGCCTGCGGCGTCGCGCGCGATCGCGGCGAGCGTGTGGCTCGCGTTGCCGGCCGTGGCCGTGTTCCACGAGATCGAATACGGCGCAGCCGCCTGTTCGGCGCCAAACGCGACGCCGTCGAGCGTGAACTGAACGCCCGCGACGGCGGTATCGTCGGTCGCGTTCGCGCTCACCGTCACCGTTCCCGAGAGCATTGCCCCGTCTGCGGGCGCGCTGAGCGACACGACGGGCGGCACCGAGTCGTTCAGCACGTTCACGGTGACGCTCGACGACGTGGTGCTGTTTCCCGCGGCGTCGCGCGCCACGGCCGTCAAGGTGTGGCTGCCGTTGGCCGCCGCAGCTACGACGGTGG
>DATNBT010000527.1:0-3034 GCA_035571855.1 Vicinamibacterales bacterium | reverse complement strand
GCGCGCGCTGAAGGTCGGCAAGCTGCGCGAGCTGACGCCCGCGGATCTGCCGGCGATCGACGCGCTGCCCGATCCGCTCAATCGCCGCGCCCGCCATGTCGTCACCGAGAACGCACGCGTGCTCGAGGCCGTGGACGCGCTGACGGCGGGCGATCTGAAGACGTTCGGCGCGCTCCTCACGGCGTCGCACGCGTCGCTGCGCGACGACTTCGAGGTGTCGCTCGCCGAGATCGACTGGCTCGTCGACACGGCGGTCACGGATCCGCACGTGCTCGGAGCTCGACTGACCGGCGGCGGCTTCGGCGGCTGCGTGCTGATGCTCCGCACGCCCGACGCGCCCGCGAATCTCGCGCCGCGAATCGTCGACATGTATCGCCGCAAGTTCGGAAAGAAGGCTGATGTGCTTATGGGCTAGAGGTACGAATCTTGAAAGGTTGCCGAACTATGACTCCTCCACAAAACACTGATCTCGTGTGCCTTTCGCACCTCCGATGGAATTTCGTGTTTCAGCGCCCGCAGCATCTCATGACGCGCTTCGCCTCAGAGCGTCGCGTCTTTTTCTTCGAGGAACCGATCTTCGACAGCCAGAAGGCGACGTTGCAGATCCGCCGCGACGCCGACGTCCGCGTCGTTGTCCCGCACCTGCCGCAGGGCATGACGCCGCAGGCGGTGAACGACACGCTCAACGCGCTGCTGCACGAGATGTGCGCCGAGTGGGCCATCGCCAAACCCATCTGCTGGTACTACACGCCGATGGCGCTGCAGTTCTCCCGCACGATCGACGCGGGCGCGATCGTCTACGACTGCATGGACGAGCTCTCGATGTTCAAGGGCGCGCCGCCCGAGCTGCTCTGGCTCGAAGACGAACTCTTCGATCGCGCCGACGTCGTCTTCACCGGCGGACACAGCCTGTGGGAGGCCAAGCGCGGCCGCCATCCGCGCGTCTATCCCTTTCCGAGCAGCGTCGACGTCGCGCATTTCCGCAAGGCCAGGACGACTGCGCACGAGCCCGCGGATCAGCAGGACATTCCGCATCCGCGCATGGGATTTTTCGGCGTGATCGACGAACGCATGGACGTCGGCCTGCTCGGCGCCATCGCCGCCGCGCATCCCGACTGGCACATCGTGATGCTCGGACCCTGCGTGAAGATCGCCGAGTCGTCGCTCCCCCGCCCGGGCAACATCCACTACCTCGGGATGAAGAAGTACGACGAGCTGCCGGCGTATCTCTCCGGGTGGGACGTCGCGCTGCTGCCGTTCGCGATGAACGACTCCACGCGCTTCATCAGCCCGACGAAGACGCCTGAATACCTCGCGGCCGGCCGTCCCGTCGTCTCGTCGCCGGTGCGCGACGTCGTCCGGCCGTACGGCGAAGAAGGCATGGTGGCGATCGCCGGCACGCCGGCGGAGTTCTGCGATGCCATCGAGCGGGCGCTGAAAGACGACGACCCGCAGTGGCGTTCGCGTGTGGACAAGTATCTGTCGACGTTGTCGTGGGACCGCACCTGGGGCGACATGCGCACCATGTGCGAGGACGCGCTGCGCAGGCGCGCGACCGCTGACCGCGCCGAGACGTCGCGGCGTGTGCATCTCGCCTTCGCCGACCGCCGCTCGTCGGCCAGACCGGCGCAGCCGTCGATGGGCAGGGCCGATGTTTGATTACCTCATCGTGGGCGCCGGCTTCGCCGGCAGCGTGATGGCGGAGCGGCTGGCGGAAGACGCCGGCAAGAAGGTCCTCATCATCGACAAGCGGCCGCACATCGGCGGCAACGCGTACGACCACCACAACGAGGCCGGCGTGCTCGTGCACAAGTACGGGCCGCACATCTTCCATACCAACTCGAAGCCGGTGTTCGAGTACCTCTCGCGGTTCACCGACTGGCATCCGTACCAGCACCGCGTGCAGGCATGGGTGGACGGCCAGTTGCTCCCGATTCCGATCAACCTCGAAACCGTCAACCGGATGTACGGGTTGAACCTCACGTCGTTCGAGGTGGACGCGTTCTTCGCGAAGCAGGCCGAGAAGCGGCCGCAGATCCGGACGTCGGAAGACGTCATCGTCTCGAAGGTCGGCCGGGAGCTGTACGAGAAGTTCTTCCGCAACTACACGCGGAAGCAGTGGGACCTCGATCCGTCCGAGCTCGACGCGCAGGTGACCGCGCGCGTGCCCGTTCGCACCAACCGCGACGACCGCTACTTCACCGACACGTACCAGGCGATGCCGAAGCACGGCCTGACGCGGATGTTCGAGAAGATGCTCGCGCATCCGAACATCAAGATCCTGCTGAACGCGGACTATCGTGAAGTGCAGAAGATGATCCCGCACAAGGAAGTGATCTATACGGGACCGGTCGACGAGTACTTCGACTATCGCTACGGCCGGCTGCCGTACCGGTCGCTGCAGTTCGACTTCCAGACGCTGAACAAGGAATGGCACCAGCCGGTCGCGGTGATCAACTACCCGAACGAGAACCTCTACACGCGCGTCACGGAGTTCAAGCACCTCACGGGCCAGGAACATCCGAAGACGACGCTCGTGTACGAGTATCCGACGTCGGGCGGCGATCCGTACTATCCGATTCCGCGCGCGGAGAACAGCGAGCTGTACCGGAAGTACCAGATGCTCGCCGCGTCCACGCGAGGCGTGCACTTCTCCGGCCGGCTCGGCACCTACAAGTACTACAACATGGATCAGGTCGTGGCGCAGTCGCTCGCGCTGTACTCGAAGATCGTGTGTCAGCCTGAAGAGGCGCGGGACACCGCCTGAGTCAGGACGCCGCCGAGCTCTAACCGATCCGTTCTTTCGGGCACCCAACGTGCAGTTGGGGAGCGGGAATCATCATTCCCAAGGAGCACAACTCATGAAGCGTTACATGGCGACGATGACGACCGCCTTTGCATTTGCCTCGGCGATGGCGCTGACCGGTGTGGCGGCACAGAGCCAGCAGACCGCCCCGCCGCCCACGCCCTCGACGACAACGACGACACCTGCGACCGCTCCAACGCCGACGGGCACGCTCGCCCCGACGCCGCA
>DATNBT010000526.1:0-3322 GCA_035571855.1 Vicinamibacterales bacterium | reverse complement strand
CCGCCAGGCGCTCAACGACGCCCTCGACGCCCGCGACCGCGCGCAGACGGCGGCGAAGGACGCGACCGACAGAAAGTCCGCGGCCAAAGTCGAAGTCGATCGTTCGCTCCATGATGCGGCGCTCTCGCTGGTCGATGCGCGCGCGAAGCTGCGGACGGCCGAAACGCGCCGGCCCCAGCGGCTCATCGCGCCCGTCCGCCGCGCCATCGCCGACGCCGAGACGCACGTGCAAGAAGCGCGCACAAAGTTCGACAGCGGGGATTATCTGGATGCCGGGGATCTTCTGACGAAAACGCGCGCGGAGCTCGATGAAAGTGTGCGGATTCTTGATGGTGCCGGACGGAAGTAGTACGCAGTTTTCAGCGCGGTAACGCGCGGAACCAGTCGCCTTCGCCGAGGACCTCGGCCCAACCCGTCAGATACACGCTGTCCTCCAGCCACTCGACGCGCTGTGCGCCGCCGGGCGCGATGACGGTCGCGTCGCGCGACGCGCCGCCGTACTGCACGGCCGCCGCGAAGGACGCGCATGTCCCGGTGCCGGACGAGGTGGTCGGACCGACGCCGCGTTCCCAGATGCGAATCCGGATCGTCTGCGCGTTTTCGACCGTCGCAAACTCCACGTTCGTCGACTCCGGAAAGAACGGGTGCTTTTCGAGCGCGGCGCCGAGGCGGTCGAAGCGCTCGTCGGACGGCTGCGGGCCGAGGATGATGCACTGCGGGTTGCCGAAGTTCAGGACGACGGTCTCGACGGACTCGCCGCCGGCGTCCAGCGTGGCCGTCTTCATGTCCGACGGCAGTCCCATCGCCGTGCGAAACGTGGATCGTTTTTCCTTGAAGCCGGAACGCGTCACGCGTTTCGGACCGGCGGCCGTCGTGATCGTGATTGCCGCCCCGTCACGGTCGTCGTCGAGCAGCAGCAGCGCCGCAAGCCCGCGGACCCCGTTGCCCGAGACCTCGGCGCGTCCGCCGTCCGCGTTGAACAACTCCATCGTCGCGCCGTTGGCGGTGCGGCCGTAGACGATCAGGCCGTCGGCGCCGATGCCGGTGTGACGCTCGCAGATCTCGCGGGCGAACGCCGGAAGGTCGACGCCCTTGATGTCACCGCGGTCGACATAGAGGAAGTCGTTGCCGTAGGCGTGCGCTTTCGAGAAGCGGATCATCTTAGAAGTGAATCCGCGCGCCGATGTGGACGGAGACGGGCGGCTGAATCGCCGTGATGTCGCGGAAGCCGGGGCCCGTCACGATCCGCTCCTCGACCTCGTTGCCCATGTTCGGCAGATTGTACGCATCGACGAACAGATCGAGCGCGGTCGCGCCAAATGTCATCTGTTTCTGCAGGCGGACGTCGAGCGTGCCGGTATACATGAAGCGCGCATCGCCGGCTTCATACGCACGGATGAGCTCGATGCCCTGATTCGGCTGCTGCGTCGTCGTCGAGCCCGGCACGAGCGTCAGCCGCGAGAACGGCTGGCCGTCCTGATACCGCGCGATGACGCCGAGCGTCACGCCGCCGCCGAAGCGGTACACGCCGCTGAGCTTCAAGGTGAACGCGCGATCGTAGAACAGCCGTCCGCGCGCGTCGGTCGCCGCGTTCGGGTCGATCGAGGCTTCGCCGAGCGCGCCGAGGTTGTTCTCGTCGACGCGGAAGCCCCGGCTTTCGCCCGGGCCGTCCGTAATGCTGGCCGTCGCGTTGAACATCAGCGTCAGGCGCTTCAGGTTCGCTTCGGAGTTCAGAACCAGCGCCGCGCCTTTCGCGGTGTCGTCGCCGGCGCGCGTCGTCAGGAGATATCGATCGGCTGCGAACGTCGCGGGCAGCCGGTTGTAGACCGGCAGCTGCACGTCGCCTCCGTCCGCCGCCGGCCTGCCGTCGGTCACCGTGAACAGCGAGTAGCTGGAAAGCGGCGCGCCGATGTCGGCGAGATCGTAGAGATGCCTGACTTCCTTCCCGACGGCCGTGATTCGCCCGCGGACGTTCTTCGTCAGCTGCGCCTCGATGCCGACCGCGACTTCATCCGTCGTCGGCCGCGCGAGCGACGGATCGATCGCACTGAAGTTCGGATCGCCGCCTGTGCCCGGCCCGACGCGCATGACAATCGCCGGAAGGCGCCCCGGCACGGTCGACGGCGCGACGACGGCGGCTGTGGGAGCGGCGGGGTCGCCGACTGCGAGCGTGTCGAGCGTCAGCCGATCCGCGGCACGCCGGTACGCGGCAAGCCAGGTGAAGTGCGAGTCAGCGCCCTGTTTCCAGCGAAGCGAGAGCCGTGGAAGAACGCTGTTCCAGGAGATTCCAGTCGTGGCGCCGTCGGCCGAGCCGAACGCGCCGTCGTACGCGACGCTGAGATCGGCCGAACGGCCGGCGCCGAAGCCGATCCTGTCGCCGACGAACGCGTTCGCAAACGTCGCATGCCGATGCGGCTCGACGCCGCTCGACGAGTACTGCCACATGCGCGCCGCTTTGCCGTCGACAAGCTCCGTGATCGATCCCGAATATCCCGGACCGGATCGCGTCGTCGCCCCGGTGACGTCGGCACCAGCCTGGAGCATGTGACCTCGCTCGCGCGGCGCGGACGCCCACCGCACGCCGGCCGTCCACTGCCGGCTGGTCTGATCGCCGGAGTCGACGAGCGTCGGAACCGGGCCGACGAGCAGGCGCTCGGCGGCGAATGCTGCCGGAAGCTGGTGATCTCGCGAGCCCTCGGCGTCCGAGTATGCAGCGAAGACTCTCACGCTCGGCTGAAGCCTCGCGCTCCCCTGATGTTCCCACGTCGCCTGCAGGTGTCCGAACGTCGTCTGGTCGGCAATCGACGCGCCGGTGAGCGTGGCCTCGAGCAGCGGCGACTGCGTGCGCTGCACCCAGCCGACAAGTCGCAGCTCGTTGCGATCGTTCTGCCTGAAGACAAGATTCGAGAACACTGATGCCGCCTGGCCGTCCGGCTGTGCGGCGGCGTTGCGTTCGAACTGCGACGAGCCCGACCAGTCGACGGCGGCCGCCAGACCGACGCGCGGGGACAGCGGTCCGCTGACGAACAGTCCCGCATGCGACGCGTTCCGCAGCGTCTCGATTGGCGGAGCGATGTTCGTCGACGGCTTTCCCACCAGGCCGCCGCCGGATCCGGAGCCTTCGATCACACGGACCCACGACGACCCGGGCCGCATCGGATCCATGGCGATCGCCAGGCCCGGCGCGTTTCGATCGACGGGCATCAGCGCGGCGGCGACGTCGGCGCGATTCCAGAACAGCAGCGTCGGGAAAAAGAACGGCGTCCCGCCGTTCGGCATCGTCACGTTGACGTCGCCGACGAAGAACTGCGTCTGCTGCCAC
>DATNBT010000525.1:0-20083 GCA_035571855.1 Vicinamibacterales bacterium | reverse complement strand
GGCCATCAGCGCGACGTCCGCGGTCTCGAGCGCGGCGTCGCTGCCGGCCGCGCCCATGGCGATGCCGACGTCCGCCCGCGCGAGCGCCGGAGCGTCGTTGATGCCGTCGCCGACCATCGCGACCGATCCGAATCGCCTCCGCAGATCCTCGATCGCCGTCACCTTGTCATCCGGCAGGAGCTCTGCTTTCACCTCGTCGACGCCGAGCTCCGCGCCGATCTTCTCGGCCGTGCTGTGGCTGTCGCCCGTGAGCATCACGATGTGAGAGATGCCCTGGCGGCGCAGCATCTGCAGCGCGTCGGCCGCGCCCTCGCGCGGGCCGTCGGCGAGCTCGATGATGCCGACCGCTTCTCCGCCGCTCGCGACGAGGACCGGCGTCCGTCCGTGCGCGCTGACCCCGTCGAGCCGATCGTGAATCTCGGTCGTGCACAGCTGCCGCTCTTCGAACAGCCGGTGATTGCCGAGCACCACCTGCGCGCCGCTGACGTGGCCCTGCGCGCCGCGGCCGTCGAGCGCGCGCACGTCCAGACCCGGCGCGACGGCGATGTTCTCGCGCTCGGCGTAGTCGATGATCGCGCGCGCAATCGGATGATGCGAGCGATGCTCGACGGCCGCCGCCAGCGAGACGACGTCGCCGGCCGTCCTCGCGCCGAGGGGCGTGACGCTGACCACCATCGGCGCCCCGCGCGTCAGCGTCCCGGTCTTGTCGAACGCGATGCAGCGCACGCGCCCGGCGCGCTCCAGATGCACGCCGCCCTTGATCAGCACGCCCTTTCTCGCCGCGCCCGCGAGCGCGGCGACGACGGAGACCGGCGTCGAGATGACGAGCGCGCACGGACAGGAGACGACGAGCAGCACGAGCGAGCGATAGATCCACGTGTGCCACGCGCCGCCGGAGACGAGCGGCGGCACGACGGCGACCAGCGCCGCGAGCACGAGGACCGCCGGGGTGTAGATGCGCGCGAAGCGCTCGACGAACGTCTGCGCGGGCGCGCGCTGCGCCTGCGCCTGCTCGACCAGGTGAATGATGCGCGCCAGCGTCGAGTCGCGGCGCCGGTGCGTCACGCGGACGTCGAGCGCCCCGCGCCCGTTGATCGTGCCGGCGAACACGCTGTCGCCGGGCATCTTGTCGATCGGCAGCGATTCGCCGGTGACCGGCGCCTGATTGACGACGCTTTCGCCGGCGACGACGAGGCCGTCGAGCGGAATCTTCTCGCCGGGCTTGACGACGAGCACCATGCCGGGCGCGACGCTGTCCACCTCCACGCGGCGATCGCCGCCCGGGTCGCGGACGATCGCGTCGGTCGGCGCGAGATCCAGCAGCGCGCGGACGGCGTTGCGCGCGCGTTCGAGCGTCCGCACCTCGAGCGCCTGCGCGAGCGCGAACAGGAAGATGACCGTCGCGGCTTCCGCCCACTGATCCAGCGCGAGCGCGCCGGCGACGGCGACGAGCATCAGGACGTTGATGTCGAGATGACGCACGCGGACGGCCGCCAGCGCTTTGCGGTACGTGAGCGAGATGCCCGCGACAATCGACACCGCGAACAGCGCCCGCCACCCTCCTTCGCTGGCTGGGACTGCGGCCCAGCTACGGAGGGCCAGGCCTGCGAGGAGCGTGCACCCGGACACCCATACGAGCATCCGTCGCCGTCGAGCGGCCGAATCGTCGCTCGCGATGGGCTCTTCGTGCTCCAGCCACGCGCGCATCCCGGCGTCCGCCACCGCGCCCGCAATCGCCGACGCCGACAGCTTCGCGGCGTCGTACTTCACGTGCAGCCGCTGCCCCATCAGGTCGGCGGAGAAGTCTTCGAGCCCCGGCAGGTTCTTGAAGCGGCGTTCGATGAGCGCGACTTCCTCGCGGCAATCCATCCCTTCGATCTTGAAGGTGGATTCGGCGTGGACCTCGCAGACGGTGCACGTCGTCATCGCGCGCGCTCCTCGACGTGCTCGAGGCCCTGCAGGAACAGGCCGACGATGTGCTGATCGTCGAGCGTGTAATAGATGTTGCGGCCGTCGCGGCGCGGACGGACCAGGCGGATGCCGCGCAGAAGCCGGAGCTGATGGGAGACGGCGGATTCGCTGATGCCGACGCGGCCGGCGAGGTCGTGGACGCACAGCTCGGCCCGCGACAGCGCGTCCAGGATGCGGATGCGGGTGGTGTCGCCGAGCACCTTGAAGGTCTCGGCGAGCGCCGCCGCCGACTCGTCGGTCAGCGGCGGTCTCTTAGTAGCCATCTGAACACCTGAGCATATGCTCAGATGTTAACACGACCGCCGGAAGGCGGACGCTACGAAAGGGATTTGAGCGCTTCGAACACCTTGTCGTAGTTGGGCTCGTTCCGGGCGTCCTCGAGGATCTCGGCGTACCGGACGACCCCGTCCTTGTCGATCACGAAGGTCGACCGCTTCGCGATGCCTTTCAGGCCGATCATGTCCGGGTTGAACACCCCGTACGACTGAATGACTTCCTTATTAAAGTCGCTCAGGAGCGGGAAATTCAGGTTCTGCTGCTTCTTGAACTCCGCCAGCGAAAACGACGTGTCGACGCTGATGCCGTACACTTGGGCGTTTGCGCTGTTCAGTTTTGCCATGCTGTCCCGAAACGTGCACAGCTCTTTCGTGCACACGCCGGTGAACGCCGCCGGGAAAAAGGCGAGGACGACGGGGTGCCCCTTCTGCGAGCTCAGGGTCACTTCCTCACGCTTGTCATTCATCAACTTAAAGTCCGGCGCTTTCTGTCCGACCGTTGCAGCCATCAAGCCTCCTCAAGTAGCATTTTTGGTTGGATTGTAATCAAAAAGAGGTTCACACGTGATCGAGGTTCAGCACCTCACGAAACGCTATGGCCGCGTGACGGCTGTGGACGACGTCAGTTTCAAAGTCGAACGCGGCGAGATCCTCGGCTTCCTCGGCCCCAACGGCGCGGGAAAGACGACGACGATGCGAATCCTCACGGGCTACATGCCCGCCTCCGAGGGCAAAGCCATCGTTGCAGGATACGACGTCTTCGATCAGCCTGTCGAAGCCAAATCGCGCACGGGCTATCTTCCCGAGACGCCGCCGCTCTACCCCGACATGGAGGTCGAGGAATACCTGACCTTCGTCAGCAAGATTAAGGGCGTGCCCTCAGCCGAGCGCACCGGGCGCGTCAAACGCGTGATGGAGCGCACGCGCGTCGCCGACATGGCGAAGCGGCAATGCGGCAGGCTGTCGAAGGGCTACAAACAGCGCGTCGGCCTCGCCCAGGCGCTCATTCACAACCCCGACGTCCTCATCCTCGACGAGCCGACCGCCGGCCTCGACCCGAAGCAGATCATCGAGACACGCGAGCTGATCAAGGAGCTCGCCGGCACCCACACGATCATCCTGAGCACGCACATCCTTCCCGAAGTCGCCCAGACCTGCCAGCGCGTCGTCATCATCAACAAAGGCAAGGTCGTCGCGGTGGACACGCCCGACAACCTGACGTCGCGGCTGCGCGGATCGGAAACGATGTACGTGCAGATCGACGCGCCCGGCGCGGATCCCGCGGGCGCGCTCGCGCGCGTCGGCGGCGTCACCCGCGTCGTCGAATCCGATCGGCGCGGCGGCGCCATCGGCCTGGAGATCGAAAGCGAAAGCGGGCGCGACGTCCGGCGCGATCTCGCGAAGGCCGTCGTCACCAACGGCTGGGGGCTGCTCGAGATGCGCCCGATGCGCATGAGCCTCGAAGACATCTTCCTGTCGCTGACGACCGACGACGCGGCGGCCGCCGCCGCGCCCGCGGCCGAAGGAGAATCAGCCAATGCGTAACATCCTGGCGATTGCCCACAAGGAGCTGCGCGCGTACTTCGCGTCGCCGATCGCCTACATCGTCATCGGGTTCTTCGCGCTGCTCTACGGCTTCTTCTTCATCGCGATCATGCGCTACTTCGTCGGCCAGAGCATGCAGGCCGGGCTCATGGGCGGCGCGCAGTCGATGAACGTCAACCAGCAGCTGATCCGGCCGCTGCTGCAGAACGTCACCGTCGTCGTGCTGTTCCTGATGCCGATGGTGACGATGCGGACGTATGCGGAGGAAAAGCGCTCGGGCACGATCGAGCTGCTGCTGACCTCGCCCGTGACGGACTTCCAGATCGTCATGGGCAAGTTCCTCGGCGCGATGGCGCTCTACTGCACGATGCTCGCGGTCACGCTCTTCCACCTCGCGGTGCTGTATCTCTACGGCCGGCCGGAGT
This sequence comes from Vicinamibacterales bacterium, assembly GCA_035571855.1. Lineage (GTDB taxonomy): Bacteria > Acidobacteriota > Vicinamibacteria > Vicinamibacterales > CAVVIG01 > DATNBT01. The sequence continues at coordinate 15,867 of DATNBT010000525.1, read as the reverse complement.
GGAAGCCGATCCTGACGTCGTATCTCGGGCTCGTGCTGTTCGGCGGGTGCTTCATCTCGGTGGGCCTGTTCATCTCGAGCCTGTCGAAGAACCAGATCGTCGCCGGCGCCGTGACGTTCTCCGTGTTCCTGCTGCTCTGGGTCATCACCTGGATCGGCAGCTTCACCGGGCCGACGGGCGACAAGCTGACGTCGTATCTGTCGATCGTCGATCACTTCGACGACTTCACCAAGGGCGTCATCGACACGACGCACCTTATTTATTACCTGAGCTTCATCACGTTCGGCCTGTTCCTCACGGCCAAGTCCGTGGATTCAGAACGGTGGCGGGGCTAACCATGCTGAATCGAATCACCAACGTCATCGGCTGGCTCGGCTTCGCGGCGGTGCTCGCCGCGGTCGGCATCCGCTTCGGATATCCGGCGAAGGATCAGTACGCGACGTACTTCGCGTACGCCGGCCTCGTCTGCCTCCTGATCTACATCCTCGGCCAGTGGCGCGACATCGCGAAGCTGTTCACGCGGCGCCAGGCGCGCTACGGCACGCTGACCGGCGTCAGCGTCCTCGTCGTCCTCGGCATCCTCATCGCGATCAACTACATCGGCGCGCGGCAGAACAAACGCTGGGACCTGACGGCCAACAAGCAGTTCAGCCTGTCGGACCAGACGCGCACGGTGCTGCAGAAGCTCGACTCGCCGCTGAACGTGATGGTGTTCGCGAAAGAAAGCGACTTCCAGCCGTTCAAGGACAAGCTGAAGGAATACGAGTACACGTCCAAAAAGGTCACGACCGACTACGTCGATCCCGACAAGAAGCCGACAGTCGCGTCGCAGAACGGCGTCACGGCGTACAACACGATCGTTTTCAAGTACAAAGACCGCAGCGAGCGCGTCACCTCCGATACCGAGCAGGACATCACCGCCGCGATCATCAAGGTCGTGCAGGGCGGGACGAAGAAGGTGTACTTCACGCAGGGTCACGGCGAGCGCGATCAGACCTCCTCTGATCGCGAAGGGTACAAGGCGATCGCCGACTCGCTCACGAAAGAGAACTACACGGTCGACAAGCTCGTGCTCGCACAGGCGGGATCGGTCCCGGATGACGCGGCCGTTGTCGTCGTTGCCGGACCCAAGACCGACTTCTTCCCGGGCGAAATCGCGGCGCTGAAGAACTACCTCGGCAAGCAGGGCAAGCTGCTGATGCTGCTCGATCCGCCGGACAAGGTGGACTCGCCGCCGCTCACCAACCTCGTCGCGCTGGCGCACGACTGGGGCATCGACGTCGGCAACGACGTCGTCGTCGACGTCAGCGGCATGGGACAGTTGATCGGCACGTCCGAGTCCGTGCCTGTCGCCGCGAGCTACCCGTCGCACGCGATTACGAACAACTTCCGGCTGCTGACGGCCTATCCGCTCGCGCGGTCGGCGACCGCGGTGGCGGGCGGCGTCAACGGACACACGGCGCAGGGATTCGTCGAAACGAGCCCGCGCAGCTGGGCCGAGTCCGACGTCAAGGGACTGCTGACCAACGGCAAGGTGTCGTTCAACGCGGCGAGCGGCGACAAGCAGGGGCCGATCAGCGTCGCCGCGGCGGTGTCGGCGCCGGCGCCCGCCGCGCCGGACGCGAAACCCGACGCGCCAAAGCCGGAGGCCCGCCTCGTCGTGTTCGGAGACTCCGATTTCGCCGGCAACTCCGGCCTCGGCATCCAGGGCAACCGCGACCTGTTCATGAACACGGTCGGCTGGCTGTCCCAGCAGGAAAACCTGATTTCCATCCGCCCGAAGGACGCCGACGATCGCCGGCTGACGATGACGGCGGCGCAGCAGACGAACGTGACGTGGCTGTCGCTCTTCATCATTCCGGGCCTGGTGTTCTTCACGGGCGTGTACACGTGGTGGCGGAGGCGGTAAACAATGCGTGGTTTGAAGACGACGATCGCACTGGTCGTCGTTCTCGGCGGCCTGTTCGCGTACATCTACTTCTATACCTGGAAGCAGCCTGAGGGCGGCGCCGCCGGCGGCGACGCCGCGACGAAGCAGGAGAAAGTCTTCGCCGGGCTGACGTCGGACAAGATCGACGAGATCCGCGTCAACTCGGAATCAGGCGATCACACCGTCCTCAGGAAAGACAAGGACGGCTGGAAGATCACCGAGCCGATCGCGGCGGCCGCGCAGGACTCCGAAGCGACCGGCATCGCGAACGCGCTGTCGCAGCTCGAGGTCGCGCGCGTCATCGACGACAACCCCGCCAGCCTCGCCGACTACGGCCTCGGCGCGCCCCGCGTGGAGATTCAGTTCAAGGCCGCGGGCGACAAGGACCTCAAGACGCTCGAGATCGGCCAGAAGACCCCGACCGGCGCGAACCTGTTCGCGAAAAAGGCCGACAGCAAGCGCGTCTTCACCATCGCGTCGTTCCAGGACGGCACGTTCAACCGGTCGACGTTCGACCTGCGCGACAAGACGGCCATCAAGATCGATCGCGACAAGGTCGACCACGTCGAGATCACCGCCGACAACAGGACGCTGGAGCTGGCGAAGACCGGCGGCGACTGGGCAATCGTGAAGCCGCTGCAGGCGCCGGCCGACACCGCGGCGGCCGAAGGTCTGGTCGGCAAGGTGCAGTCGGCGCAGATGAAGTCGATCGTCAGCGACAACGCGACGCCGGCGGATCTGAAGAAGTACGGCCTCGACAAGCCGGCGGCGACCATCACGCTCGGCCTCGGCAGCGCGAAGGCGTCGATGATCGTCGGCGGCAAAGCGCCCGACGGCTCGCTCTACGCGAAGGACGCGTCCAAGCCGCTCGTGATGACCGTCGACTCGACGTTCGCCGACGACTTCAAGAAGCCGGCCGACGACTACCGCCGCAAGGATCTGTTCGCCTTCCGCGCGTACGACGCGAACCACCTCGAGTTCACGCGCGGCAAGGACACGATCGCGTTCGACAAGGTGAAAGCCGCCAAGCCGGAAGACGAAGACAAATGGCAGATCACCAAGCCGGGTGGCAAGCCTGCTCCGGCCGACAAAGACAAAATGGGTGTCTTCCTCGCCAAAGTTGAAAGTCTCCGCGCCATGTCGTTCGCCGACGCGAACGCGAAAACGGGGCTCGACTCGCCCGCCCTGACCGTTTACGCTAAGTTCGACGACGGGAAGAAGGAAGAGCGCGTGACGTTCGGCAAGCAGGGCAGCGACGTGTACGCGGGCCGCCCCGGCGAGCCGGGCGCCGCGAAGGTCAATCCGACCGAATACGACGAGGTCATCAAGAAGCTGGATGAACTGGCGAAATAGCGCGGCGGCCGTCGCTCTCGCTTTTTCCGTCAGTCTTTCCGCGCAGTCTTCGACGTCGAGCCGGTCGCTCGACACGCTTCGTCACGACATCGACGCGATTCTCGGCAACCCGATTCTTCAGCACGGCTTCTGGGGCGCGTCGATCCGGCCCGTCGACAGCACCGAGCCCTGGTACTCCCTCAACGCCACAAAACTGATGATGCCCGCCTCGTCACTCAAGGTGGTGACGCTCGCCGTCGGGGCTGAAAAACTCGGCTGGGATTTCCGGTACGAGACGAGGGTCTATGCGGTCGGGACCGTTCGTTCCGGCGTGCTCCACGGCGACCTCGTCGTCGCGGGCTCCGGCGATCCGAGCCTCGACGACTGGGACGGCATCGCGACGCGGCTCTGGGCCGACTGGGCGGCGAAGCTCAAGGCCGCAGGCATCACGTCGATCGACGGCCGCATCGTCGGCGACGACAACGCGTTCGAGGACGAGGGGCTCGGCAGCGGCTGGGCGTGGGACGACATCCCCACGGGCTTCGCCGCGCCGGTGAGCGCGCTGCAGTTCAACGAAGGCAACGTGCAGGTGCGCATGGCGCCCGGCGACGCCGTCGGCGACCGCGCGATCGCGACGCTCTCGCCGGACACGAGCGGCATGACGCTCGCCAACTTCGTCGTCACGGGACCGGCAGGATCGGCCTCGACCGTCACGCGGCGGCGATTGCCGGGCTCGACGCGGCTCGAGCTTCGCGGATCGCTCATGCTCCGCGGCCGTCCGTTCGCCCTGAACGCGTCGGTCGACAACCCGACGCTTTACTACGTGAAGGCGCTGCGTGCCGCGCTCATCGCCGACGGCATCGCCGTCACCGGACCGGCGGTGGACATCGACGACATCACGCCGCCGCAGCGCAGCGGTCTGATGCCGCTCGTGACCTCGCAATCGGATCCGCTGTCGATGCTGGCGACGACGATGATGAAGTTGAGCCAGAACCAGTACGCCGAAGCGCTGCTGAAGACAATCGGCGGCGGAACGGCCGAAGCCGGGCGAACGGCCGTGAAGGAGACGCTGAAGTCCTGGAACGTCGATCCCGCCGGGCTGTCGATGGCGGACGGATCCGGACTGTCCCGGTACAACTACATCACGCCGGAAACGATGGTGGCCGTGCTCACGCACGTCGATCGGAGCGAGGGCCTGCGCGAGAAGTACGAAGCGACGCTGCCGATTGCCGGCCGCGACGGGACGCTCGAGCAGCGGATGCGCGGCACGCCGGCCGAGGGCCGCGCGCTGGTGAAGACGGGATCGATGACGGCGGCTCGCAGCGTCGCCGGCTACGTACGGACGGGCGACGGACGCCAGGTCGCGTTCGCGATCATCGCGAACAACTTCGACAACTCGGCGGCGGCGATCAACGCGGCGACGGACGAAATCATCGCGCGGCTCGCGAGCTATCGCGAACGTTAATCACGGCGGCATCGCCGGTGATCTGCACGGTCGTGCCGAACGGCCGCGACGCGTCCACGAGCCGTTTGAGGATGAAACCGGCCTGATCGCCTTTCGCGGGCGACGGCAGCCCGCGCGTCTGCAGATACAGGTTGTTGGTGTGCTCGTCGTGCATGTCCGGCTGCCCCTGCCCGACTTTGTTCATCGTGATCGGCCGGAAGCGGATCGACCGGAGCTCCTTCCCTTCGAACTGCACCGTCGCGACGACGCTTTCCCACAGAATCGGCTCGTCGAGCACGACGCGCGATGGCGCGTACTGAAAGAAGAAGCCGCCGAGATCGTAGAAGATCGGCCGGCCGCGGTAGATTTCGACGCCGTGGACGACGGGCGCCCCGTGCATCACGATGAGGTCCGCGCCCGCGTCGATTTCCGCGTGCGTCCATTTCTTCAGCCAGTCGGGCGGCACGAGCCGCTGCGGCAGCTCCTCGTTCATCATCGTCTGGAAGTCGACGTCGAAGACGTGGTTGTGCTCGTACACGATCACGAGATCGGCATGCTGTTTCGCCTCGCGGATGCTCCGCAGCATGCGTTGCGCGTCGGCGTCGTCGGGCTTTCCTCCCGCGACGCGCAGCTCGTTGACGCCGGCCTTCCCGGCGGCCGCCGCGCCGCCGGCCTCGACGAGTCCGGACGCCATGGACACGAGCGCGACGGTGCCCTTCGGCGTCCGCAGATACCCCGGCGCCGACGCTTCGTCCAGCGTCCGGCCGATGCCGGCGTGGGCGAGGTTCAGGCGCGCCACTTCCGCCAGCGTGTGTTGAATGCCGGCCGCCTTCAGGTCCCACGAATGGTTGTTCGAGAGCGACAGCAGATTGAAGCCCATCGCCTTCAGCGCATCGAGCGCGCCCGGCGGCGTCAGGAAGCGGCCCTGCTGAAGCGATTCGCCCGGATAGACGACGGTCGATTCGAAATTGGTGAAGACGACGTCGGCTTTGAGCAGCGGCGCCCATGTCGACACGACGGCCGGCGTATGGATTCGAATGTCGGACCGGATCATCGATTGGCCGGTCAGGGTGATGCTGAGCGTGCTCTGCGCCTGGCCGGCGGGGCCGCCGAGGCACACGATGCCCATGACGGCCAGCGCCGGCGCGAACCAGCGTCGAAGATGCGCCATAATCTGTCGCTGTGAATCCTGAACTTCAAGGCTACGGAGATCAACTTCTTTCGGTAAAACAGGACGCGGTCGGCCTGATGTCCGGATTGACGGATGCTCAGGCAAACTGGCAGCCCGCGCCGGGCCGGTGGTCCATGGCCGGGTGCATCGAACATCTCAACAAGTCGGCGGCGGCCATCTTCATTCCGAAGATCGACAACGCGATCGCGACGGCGAGGTCGCGGGGACTGAAGAGCGACGGTCCGTTTGCGTACTCGGCGCTCGAGCGGTGGATGATCAAGGCGAACGACGCGCCGGCGAAGATGAAATTCAAGGCACCCAGGAGCATGCAGCCGTCACCGCATCTGTCGCTCGACCAGGTGCGCGGGGATTTCATCCGCTGGCAGGAAGAGTTCGCGGCACGGCTCCGGAACGCCGACGGCCTCGATCTCCGGCGCGCGAAGGAGATCTTCCCGTTCTGGCCGATGAAGTGGAGCCTGGGATCGCTCTTCCGGATGATGCTCGCGCACGAGCGGCGTCACGTCCACCAGGCGCGCGAGGTCCGGCAGCATCCGTCGTTTCCCGACGCCTGAGGACGGCTAGTGGCCGACCTTGATGTAGCCCCAGCCGGCGCGCTGCTTCGCGACGATCTCGCCGATGCCGTCGGGAACGACCTCCACGCCCGGCAGGAGCTGGCTCTTCTCGATGTTCTGGTTCTTCATCGCGATGGCGCACACGGCGAACTTCGCGTGCGCGTCCTTGATCGCTTCGGCGACACCCGCCGCATTCGTCGTCTTGTCCGATACCACGAGGCCCGGTCCGCGGCCGAACATCACGACTTCCATTTCGGTGCCGGGATTGGCGCCGTGGACTTCTTTGATCCATCGCAGCACCGCGGCCTGATCGAGCGCGTCGCCGCTCGTGAGGTCGAACACCACCTTGTAGGGTTTCGGCTGCGCGGACTGGGCAAACGCCGCGACGGCGGCAACGACAACCGCGAGGACGCCAACAGAGATGAACAGTCGCTTCATGTGATCCTCCTCAGCACGCCGCGCCGACGGCGCGCAGAACTTCACCCGCGGCATCGGCGGCGTCGCGGCCCGAGAAGCCCTCAGGCAGCGTGACCAGCCGGCCCGCGGTCATCTTGTGGAACTCCTCCGCCGTTCGCGTCCCGTGATACGCGGCGATCTCGGAGCTCACCAGCACGACCTTCGGCTTGGTCGCGATCAGCAGAATCATCGCGTCGGGCAGGTTCTGCGCGCTGATCGCCCGATAGCCGGCCGCGCGCAGCATCTCGCGCAGATACGCGGTCAGGTCGGTCGAGCTGTCGACGCACAGCACCGTCGTCTGCGAGGCGCCGAGCGTGTCGCGCTTGTAGACGTCGGCGATCGCGTCGGCTTCGCACTCGTACGGCGTGAACACCGGGCGCAGCTTCGTGATGCGCAGCACCTCGTCGATCTTCGGCGACAGCGCGCAGACGCTGAGCGACACTTTCGAGCGCTGCGCGCGCATCAGGTAGCGCACGAGCAGGCCGAGGCCGCCGCTGTCGAGCGAGTCGACCTCGCCGAGATGCAGCACGAGGTATTTCGTCTTCGGCAGCAGCTCTTCGATCAGGTCCTCGAGCGCCTTCGCCTCGGCTCCGGCGACGAGCCGGCCCTTGCACGTCACGATCGTCGCGTCGCCCACTCGACGGTGTTCCAACGACAGCTGCACGGTCCCCTCCCTCGGTTCGGCTTCGCCTGAAGCGTCGGAATGATAGTGCCTTTTGATGTATAACCGCCGCATGAAACACGCACTTTTCGTGCTGCTTGCGCTCGCGCAGACCGCGTATCCGACGAGCACCGGCAAGGCCTACAAGTTCGAGCAGGTCGCGCCCGGCGTGTACTACGCCACGTCGACCGGCGCCATGGTCACCGGCAGCAACAACGTCGCCATCGTCGGCGACCGCGACGTGCTCGTCGTCGACACCGGCACCTCCCCCGCCGCCGCCCGGGCCTTCATCGAGGATCTCAAGGTTTTGACGACGAAGCCGATTCGCTATGTCGTCAACACGCACTTTCATTACGACCACACCGACGGCAACCAGGTGTATGCCGGCAAGGCGGACATCATCGCGCACGACTACGTGAAGTACGCGATCGAGAAGCTGGACGTGCTGCACCGCGAGCCGTATCTGACGTCGCAGCTCACCAACGTCCCGGCGCGCATCGAGACGTTGAAGAAGGCCGGCCGCGAGCGCGAACTCGCCGTGGCGCAGCAAGGGTGGGAAGAACTGAGGGAGATCCGGCCGACCCCGCCGAACGTCACCTACTCGACGAAGAAAGTCCTCAATCTCGGCAACAGGGAAGTGCAGCTGCTCTTCCTCGGCCGCGGCCACACCAACGGCGACACCGTCGTCTATCTGCCGAAAGAGAAGATCGTCGCGACCGGCGACCTGATGGAGTCGCAGATCGCCTACATGGGCGACGCGCAGTTCACCGAATGGATCACCACGCTCGACGCGCTGAAGAAGATCGACTTCGATCTCGACCTTCCCGGCCACGGCGTCCCGTTCGGCGACAAATCGCGAATCACCGCCTTCCAGGGCTACCTGCGCGACCTGATCAATCAGGGCCTGAGGCTGAAGGCTGAGGGCAAGACGCCGGACGAGACCGCGAAGCTCGTCGACCTGACGAAGTACCGCGACACATTCCCGCAGATCCAGGGGAAGGGCGCGGACATCCGCGGCGTCCGCCGGCTATATGCCTGGAGTGACGAGCAGACGCGCGGCAGCAAGAATCGCTGAAGCGTCGGCATTCAGGCCGCCGGCCTGCGCGAGATCGGGCTTGCCGCCGCCGCGTCCGCCGAACTTCGCGGTCAGTCCGCTCAGCACCTGATTCGCGGCGACCGACACATCCGCCGAGCGGGCGACGACGACGAGCGCGGGCTGCGACGCCGACGCGAGGACGGCGATGAAGCCGGGCGCGGACGTGATCGCGGACGCCAGCGATTTCAGTCCGTTCGCGTCCGCATCGATCGCGCGGGCGACGAGCCGGCCCGCCGGAATCTGTTCCGCGTCCGCGGCGAACTCCCGCGCCTGGAATTGCGCCAGGTCCTGCTGCAGCGACGCGATCGCCTTCTGACGTGCGCGTGATTCGGCCTGAAGCTTCTCGATCGCCTGCGGCAGCGCGTCCGGCAGCACGGAGAGGACGCGGACCGCCCCGGCCAGCGCGTCCCGCATCGCCCGCCACTTCTTCAGCGCGCGCCCGCCGCAGAAGAACTCGACGCGCTGCCCGCCCTTGAAACGTTCGACGCCGCCGAGCGCGATGACGCCGATGGCGCCGGTCCTCGAGACGTGCGTGCCTCCGCAGGCGGAGAGGTCGAAGCCGTCGATGTCGATCAGCCGGAGCGTGCCTTCGCGCGCGGATTCTTTTCGCAGCGGAAGCGCCGCCGCTTCTTCCGCGCTCGCGTAGCGGATCCCCACCGCATGGTTCTCCCAGACGATGCGGTTGGCTTCGGCCTCGCCCTGCGCCAGCTGCTGCGCCGTCAGCTCGCGCGAGAGGTCGATCGTCGACGCCTCGGCGCCGAGATGAAAGCTCACCGTCCGTGCGTTGAACAGGCGATCGAACGCGGCGGACAGCACGTGCTGGCCGGTGTGCTGCTGCATGTGATCGAAGCGCCGCGTCCAGTCGATGACGCCGTGCACGCGCGCGCCCGGCGGGACCGCGCCGTCGACGATGTGCGCGATGTCGCGATCCTCGTCGATCACATCGATCACGCGCGCGGATTCGATCGTGCCGAGATCGAAAGGCTGGCCGCCGGAGGTGGGATAGAACGCCGTGCGGTCCAGGAAGACGGCCGTCCTGCCGTCGCGAGGCTCGACGCGCGTGACCGCGGCGTCAAACTCCTGTAGATGCGCGTCCGTGTAGTACAGCCGCTCGGTCATCCCTGCCGTGCGCTCCCGCGCCGGGTTCGGCGGCCGGAAGCTCGATGAAGAACGTCGCGCCGCCCCATTCGTTCCTGAAGTATCCCGTCGCGCCGCCGTAGGCGTCGACGATGCCGTAGCTCACCGAGAGCCCGAGGCCCGTGCCGGTGCCGACGGGCTTGGTCGTGAAGAACGGCTGAAACAGCTTCTGCTCGTCCTGCGCCGGCACTCCCGGCCCATCGTCCCACACTTCGAGACGGAGCTTCTTCCCCGCGTCTTTCAGTCTGATGAGGATACGGCCGCTGCGGCGGCCCGTGCCGGCGATCGCCTGCTGCGCGTTCATGACGAAGTTCAGGAGCACCTGTTCGAGCTCGGCGAACGCCGCGAGCACGGTCCTGACCGACTCGGTCTCGACGTCGAGCGCGATGCCGGCGCTGTCGAGCTCGCGCTTGCGAAGCTGCACGACGGAGCTGATGACGTCGCGGAGATCCACCAGCGCCGGCGGACCCGGCTTCTGCTTGCTGAACCGCGACAGGTTGCGGATGATGTCGCGCGCGCGATTGCTCTGCGCCTTCACCTGCGCGATATCGGCGCTGATTTCCTGCGGCACGTTCGGCTCCCGCTCGACGACCTCGATCGTGCCGAGAATCGCCTGCAGCGGATTGTTCAGCTCGTGGGCGATGCCCGACACGAGCAGACCGACCGCGGCCAGCCGTTCCTGCCGCACGACCTGCCGCTGCAGCTGCTGGACGGCCTCGAGCATCTTGCGCTCCTGCGCGAACTGACGGTCCAGGGTCTCGCGCGCTTGCCGCAGCTTCTCCGCCATCGTCGCGAACGAGACCTGGAGCTCCTCCATGTCCCGGCTGAGCACGGGCCACGCTTCGACCGGCGAGAGATCGCCGGACGCGATCCGTCCGGCCGCCCTCTTCAGGTGTCCGAAGTCGATCACCGTGTGCCAGGCGACCCACCACGTCAGCGCGAGCACCAGCAGCGTCACGAAGACGACGAGCAGGATGTTGCGGCGCCACATCGCCTGCAGGCGCCGCACGACTTCGCTGCGTGGAATGGCGACGTTCAGCTGCCAGGGCCCGCGGTCGATCATCGCGGTCCCGTGAAACCGCTCAACGCCGTCGGCGTCGAGCTGGTACCCGAAGGTGGTCTTCGGCGTGTCGATCGGCGCGCCGACGTACTTCTCGCTGTCGACGCTGCGCGCCATCGTGAGGCCGCTCTGATCGGCGAGCACCACGACCGATCCTTCAGGCAGCGGCAGCTTCGAGAACACGCTCTCCAGATTCCGGAGAAACAGGCTGAAACCCAGCACGCCGACGAGGCGTCCCGATCCGTCCTTCACCGGATACGCGAGAAACACCGTTCGCGCCTTCGAAATCGGGCCGTACACGAGCTGCGTCGCGGCCGGCCGGCCGCTGCGAATCACCTTGCCGACGATGGGCTGCGGCTGCGTGTTGGCGGTGCCGGAGGGAATCGCGGACGCGACGAGCGTCTCGTGGCTGTCGCGAAGCACGATATTGCCGAGCAGCGGCTGATCCTGCAGTATCCCGGCGAACAGGCGGCTCGCTTCAGGGCCGTTGAGCCCGGCGACGGCGGGATGGCGTCCGAGCACGAGCGCCATCGCATCGAGACTCGAGAGGTACTCGTTGAGCAGCGTGACGGCCGTCGTCGCGACGGTGCCGGCTTCCTGCTGCACTTCGTCCGCGCGTTCCGCGCGCACGCGCAGGCCGGCGTAAAACGCGGCGATCAGCAACAGGATCGAAAAGAAGCCGAACGCGCCGAGCACCTGGCGCAGGATCGGCTGCTGCCGTAGAAATCTCAAAGGATTACGAGAATATTAGCGCAGAAGCGGGTCGGCGACTCCGGCTTGCGCGAAGCCGCGCGCGCGGAGGACACAGCTGTCGCAGCGTCCGCACGGACGGCCGTCGGTCGGCGGGTCGTAGCAGCTGTGTGTCAGCCCGTAATCGAGATCGAGCTCGACGCCGGCTTTGACGATATCGGCCTTGCTCATACTGATGAGCGGCGTGTGGACGCGGAAGCGCGCGCCTTCTACACCGGCGCGCGTCGCCAGGTTCGCCAGCGACTCGAACGCGTGTATGAACTCCGGCCGGCAGTCGGGATAGCCCGAATAGTCGAGCGCGTTGACGCCGATGAAGATGTCGAAAGCGCCCAGCACCTCGGCCCATCCGAGCGCGAGCGACAGGAAGATCGTGTTCCGCGCCGGCACGTAGGTCACCGGAATGTCCGCGGCGACGACGCCGGTCTTCGGCACGGCGATGTCCGACGTCAGCGCCGAGCCGCCGATGCCGCGGAGATCGACCGTCAGCTCCTGATGCCGCGCGACGCCGAGCGCCTTCGCGACCGCGCGCGCCGCCTCCACTTCGCGCGCGTGACGCTGTCCGTAGAAAATCGTCAGCGCGTTGAGCGCGAACCCTTCGGTCTTCGCGATGGCGGCCGCGGTGTACGAATCAAGTCCGCCGCTGAGCAGGACGACGGCGTCGCGCAATCAGACGCCTCGCGTGGACGGATGCCAGATGAATTTGTGGAGCTGGAGCTGTACCTGCACGGGCAGACGATCCGCCAGCACCCACTCGGACAGCAGTTTCGGGTCGAGTGTGCCGTGGACCGGCGAGAACAGAATCGCGCCTCTGCGGTCCCGCAGCTTTCCCGTGACGACGTCGCGGGCAAATTCGTAGTCGGCGCGATCCGCGATGACGAACTTCACCTCGTCGTGCGGCGCGAGCGCGTCGAGATTCGGCCAGTGGTTCTTGTCGGCTTCACCGCTTCCCGGGCATTTCACGTCGACGACTTTGATGACATCGCCCGGCACGCGGTCGATCGGCCGGTGGCCGCCGGTCTCGAGCATCACCGTGTGTCCGCCGTCGAGGAGGCGCTGCATGAGCGGATACACCTCGTCCTGCAGCAGCGGCTCGCCGCCGGTGATCTCGACGAGCGGGCACCCGTACTGATCCACGGCCTTCACCACGTCGTCCACCGACATCTTGCGTCCTTCGTAGAAGGCGTACGGCGTGTCGCACCAGGTGCAGCGGAGATCGCAGGCCGTCAGCCGGACGAAGACGCACGGATGACCTGCGCGCGTCGACTCGCCCTGAATCGAGTGAAAGATTTCGTTGACGGTGAGCATTCCCCTCTCACTATTCTATGCCGGTGAGCACTGCGGACCTGCGGATCGGGACGAGCGGCTGGAACTACCCGTCGGGCAAGGGCACGTGGAACGGCGTCTTCTATCCGCCGTCGCGCGGCCGCGCGAAGGGCTTCGACGAGCTCGCCTTCTACGCGCAGCACTTCAACACGGTGGAGGTGAACAACACGTTCTACGGACAGCCCCGCGCGGACGTGTCGAAGAAGTGGGCGGAGCGGACGCCCGCCGGCTTCGAGTTCTCCGTGAAGCTGTACCGCAAGTTCACGCATCCGAAGATGGTGGGATTCGAGCCGGCGACGGTGTTCGACATCGACGAGTTCAAGCGGGGCATCGATCCGCTCGCGTCGGCCGGAAAGCTCGGCGCCCTGCTCACGCAGTTTCCGCCGAGCTTCAAGAGCGACGCCGCGTCGATCGACTACCTCGACTCGCTGCTCAAGGCGTTCGCGGGCTATCAGCTCGCCGTGGAGCTGCGGCATCGCAGCTGGAGCGACGACTTCGGCCGGACCTTCGCGCTGCTGCGGCAGCACGGCGCCGCGTTCGTCCAGATCGACGAGCCGAAGTTCAAGCTGTCGATCGCGCAGAACCAGCTGCCCAACATCCCGACCTTCTATTACATGCGCCTCCACGGCCGGAACGCCGCGCAATGGTGGACGCACGAGAAGTCCGAGGACCGCTACAACTACCTGTATTCCGAGGAGGAAATCGGCGAGTTCGTGGAGACGATCGACGCCGCGCGCGCGATCGTGAAGAAGGCCTACGTCTACACGAACAACCACTTCTCCGCGAAGTCCATCGCGAACGCGCAGATGATCCGGAAACAGCTAGAAGAAAAAGATCGCGCCGACACCGCTGCGAGTGCCGATCAGGTTCGAGTGCGATCCTGACGTCACCCCCTGCGTTCGGATGACCTGCGTCACGACGCCGTTGCTGATCGACGAGGTGGTGATCGTGACCACGGAGCTGATGTCCGTGTTCGTCCGCGTATAGCCGGCACCGAGCTCGCCGAAGACGCCGAAATGCCGCCCGAGCGTGTACTGCGCGCCGAACGAGCCGGTGACCTGATAGGTCGACAGCGTCGTGTCCGCCGTGGACGTGCCACTCGCCGCCGACGTCGTCATCCGGCCGTACGCAAACCGCGGGCTCACGTACATCCGCAACGCGCCCGGCTTCGCCGAGCCTCCGGCGGCCAGGTCTTTCGGACCCACGTAGAACAGGGCGCTCAGCCCGGTGCTGATCGTGTTCGTCGAGTCAGTGGAGAGCGGCGTCGGAATCGTGATGTCGACGCCCGACGTGTCGCCGCTCGCGTGCGAGAGGCCGATCTCCGGCCGCACCGCCACACGATCGCCCATCTGCCAGAGCACGCCCACCGAACTCGGATAACCCATCGTCAATCCGACCTTCGGCGCATCCTGCGCACGGGCCGCCGCAGGCACGAACAGCATCGAGGCGAGCAGGAGTCCGATGGTCTTCATCGGGCTCATTCTCGCACGTACATCCGCAGAATCAGGTCGCCACGCTGCAGGCGCGCGGGGATGTCGAAGCCGGCGATGAGATGGCCGAACACCGTGTAGCGGCCGTCGAGATCGGGGCGGTCGGCGAGCGTGACGTAGATCTGGCTGTCGGCTTTCGCGGGATCGCCCGGATGCGCCATCGCGACCGCGCCTTTCGTGTGCGTCCGCTTCTTCGAGATCTCCGCCGCGCCGATCGGATGCCCGCTCGACGCCGCGTCGCCGCGGCCCCACTCGGCCTCGGTCGACGGATCGGTCGACCGCGGATCGCCCCACTGGAGCACGAATCCCGGGATCGCCCGGTGAAAGCGCTGTCCGTCGTAGAAGCTGTCGCGGACGAGCTGTTCGACGTGCGCCACCGTCTTCGGCGCCTCGTTGGGGTACGTCTCGAACGCGAAATTGCCTTTCGTCGTCTCGACGACGAACACCGGTCCCGTCTGCGCGTGCAGAACGGCCGGCGCGATCAGCAGCACGATCGCGAGAGCGCCGAGCGCGCGCCTCACCGTTTTGTCCTGCCCATCCTGCCCATCCCGCCCATCCCGCCCGTCCTGCCCACGCCAATCTTCGGACACCACTTCGCGATCGCGCATTCCCCGCAACGAGGGTACACCGGCCTGCAGACGTTCTGTCCCCATGTGACGAGATAGAGATTGATCGTCGGCCACCAGCGGCGGTCGGTCGCCTTGTACAGCGCCTGCTCGGTGTCGTCCGGCGTCCGCGTCTTCACCCAGCCGAGACGATTCGAGATGCGATGCACGTGCGTGTCGACGCAGATGTTCTTCCGGCTCGCGAACGCCAGGATCAGCACCAGGTTCGCCGTCTTCCGGCCCACGCCCGGCAGCGTCAGCAGCTCCTCCATCGTCGCTGGCACGACGCCGTCGAATTTCTCGAGGAGGATCCGGCAGGTCGCTTTGACGTGCTTCGCCTTGTGGCGATAGAAGCTGACCGGGTAGATCAGCTTCTCGATCTGCTTCACCGTCAGCGTCAGCATCGCCTTCGGCGTCGGCGCCTTCGCGAACAGACGCGCGGACGCCGCGGCCGTCGTGGCGTCCTGCGTGCGCGCGGACAGCAGCGTGCCGATCAGAATCTGGAACGGATCTTCCTGGCTGGATTCGGAGATCTTTTCGACGGCCGGAAGATCGAGACCATCAATTTCACGCGCCAAAGCACCCAGCACGGGCGTGACGTGTCTGGCGCGACGGACTGGTACTTGGGGCTTGGCGCTTGGTTCTTGGTCCGTCCCTGGTCCCTGGTTCGTCCTTGGTCCCGGGTTCTTGGTCCGGCGTTCAGATCTGATTCGCAGAGGCATTGTGACTGCGGACTGAGAACCTGGTACTAAGAACGGACCAGGAACCAAGAACGAAGCGCCAAGGACGTGTCAGTGCCCGTATGACTGGCAGTACCCGCAGTGATTACAGCGAACGGCC
>DATNBT010000524.1:0-5805 GCA_035571855.1 Vicinamibacterales bacterium | reverse complement strand
TCCAATCTTCGATCGCTGCTGATTCCGACGTCGGCGAACGTCCTCGTGACGCTGCTGTCGCTGTTTTTCGTCTTCGAGATCGGCGCGGTCCTCGCGCAGAACGAATGGACCGCGCTCGCCGGCGCGCTGGTGTACGCGACGCTGATCGGTTCAAGTCTGTACGTCCGGCATCTCGTACCGTACGACTGGGCGTTGTGTGTGGGGCTCGGCGCCTTGTGGCTCGCCGTCGCTCGGCCGAAGACGCGCGGACTCGCCGTCTGGACCGGCGCGCTCACCGGCGCGATGCTGACGGTGTACACCGGCTATTACCCGTTCTGCGGGGTCGTCGGTCTCGCCGTGCTGTGGGACGCGTGGGACACGCGCGAGCGTGGCGACGCGATTCGTTTTGCCGTCGTCTTCGCGCTCTCGGCGGCGGCGGTGATCGCCGCCGTGGAGCTGCTGTTCCGCGCCGGCGGACTCAGCTACATCGGCAGCCTGCGCGGCGTCAGGCGCGATATCTCCTTCACGTCGTACGGCGACGGCTTCCTGTTTCTCCCCGAGTACCTGCTGGACGTCGAGCGGCTGTCGGGAGTCGCGTTGATCCTTGGAGCCGTCGTCTACCTCCGGCACATGGTGTTGCGGATCGCCCGGGGAATTCTTCGGCCGATCGATCGCGTCATGCTGCCGATGCTCGTTGCGTGTGCCGCGCAGTCCGCGTCTTCGGTTTACCTGCACGCGATCCCGCTGTTCGGCCGGCTCATTCACCCGTGGATGCCGTTTCTCGCGTGGATGTTCGCGGACGCGTTGACGCACGCGGAATACACGGCCGCCAGGCGAAGCGCCTATACGGGAATGATCGCGGCCGTGGCGATTTCGATCGGTGCGAACGCGTGGACGTACTGGCCGCTGAAGTATCCGCCGGACGTTCTGTACGCGCTCGGCATCGACACGACGAAGGTGCCGCGCGAACAGCAGTTGTGCGAGCTCTATCCGGGAACGGAGTACGCGTCACCGGGTCCGATCGATCGCGCGACGAATGCGCCGTATACGAACGACTCGAGCTGGGTGCTCGTGAACTTCTGCCAGGCGCTGCCGGAAGTTCCGCGCCCGCGCCTCGTCGCCCACGTGCCGCCGTCGGCGCGGCGTGTGTTCGACGGCCCGCATTGGATGTCGTTCCCGGCCTATGCCTACGAAGGGCTCATCGAAGAAGACCGTGAGGCGATGGCCCGGGAGCGCTACAGGTTGCAGGTGTTTACGTTGTCCAGGTAGTGTCCGCCTGCAGGCGGACGTATGCTGTTTGTATGCACCGCGTCCTGCTGCTCGGGGCCGGAAAGATCGGCCGCATGATCGCGCGGTTTCTCGTCGACTCCGGCGACTATCACGTCACGGTCGCCGACGTGAACGCCGAAGCGCTCGAACGTATGGCCAGCCGCGTCAACGGCATCGAGGTCCGCACCGTCGACGCCGGGTCGTCGGCGCAGCTTCAGCAGGCCATGAACGGCTGCCATTCGGTCATCTCCGCACTCAGCTACGCGTTGAATCCCATCGTCGCGGAAGCCGCGCTCGCGGCCGGCGTCAGCTACTTCGATCTGACGGAAGACGTCGAGACCACGCGGCGCGTGCGCGCGGTCGCGGCCAGAGCGGCGGAGGGCCAGATCTTCATGCCGCAGTGCGGCCTCGCCCCCGGGTTCATCTCCATCGTCGCGCAGCAGCTGATCGGACGCTTCGACAAGGTCGACGCCGTCCGCATGCGCGTCGGCGCGCTGCCGCTGTTTCCGACGGGCACGCTGAAGTACAACCTCACGTGGTCGACCGACGGGTTGATCAACGAGTACTGCAATCCGTGCGAGGCGATCCACGAAGGAAAGCTCGTCGAGCTGCTTCCGCTCGAAGGCTACGAGCAGTTCCTGCTCGACGGCGTCCGGTACGAAGCGTTCAACACCAGCGGCGGCCTCGGTACGCTGTGCGAGACGCTCGACGGCCGCGTGCGCGAGCTGAACTACAAGACGATCCGGTACGTCGGCCACTGCACGCCGATGCAGCTGCTGATCAACGAATTGCGTCTCGCGGAATGCCGTTCCGTCCTCAAGGACATCCTCGAGCGGGCGGTCCCCGCGACCTATCAGGACGTCGTCGTCACGTTCTGCACCGTCATCGGATGGCGCCACGGACGGCTCGTCCAGATCACCGACGGCCGGAAGGTCTATCACCAGGAAGTCGGCGGGCAGCATTGGAGCGCGATCCAGCTCACTACGGCGGCGTCGATTTGCGCGGTGCTCGATCTGTTCGTGAGCAAACGGCTGCCTCAGCGCGGATTCGTCCGGCAGGAGCAGGTCGACTTCGACACGTTCATCGCCAATCGCTTCGGCAGGATCTACGACGAGCCCAGCTCCGAGCGGCTCCACGAAGAACAATGATCTCGCGATCGCCGGTCGATGGCCGCACGCTGGGCGAGGCGCCGGTCTCGACGATCGACGATGTGAACGCGGCGATCGCGCGTGCGGAAGACGCGTTTCACGAGTGGCGGATGGTGCCGGCGCCCGTGCGCGGGCAATTCGTGCGCGCCTTCGCTGAACGCCTTCGGGCCCGCAAAAACGATCTCGCGACGCTGGTGACGGCCGAGGCGGGGAAGATCACGCAGGAGGCGCTCGGCGAAGTGCAGGAGATGATCGACATCTGCGACTTCGCCGTGGGTCTGTCGCGCCAGCTCTATGGCAGGACGATCGCGAGCGAACGCCCGGGCCATCGACTGACGGAGCAGTGGCATCCGCTCGGACCGATCGGCGTCATCACCGCGTTCAACTTTCCCGTGGCGGTCTGGGCCTGGAACGCCGCGATCGCGTGGGTCTGCGGCGATCCCGTCGTGTGGAAGCCGTCGGAGAGAACGCCGCTCTGCGCGCTGGCATGCGACAGGCTCGCGCAGGAGACGATCGCGGAGCTTGGCGGCATCCCGCGCGGCATTTCGAGTGTGGTCGTCGGCGGCCGCGACGCCGGCGAAGCGCTGGCGGCGTCGCCGAAGCTGCCGCTCGTGTCGGCGACGGGATCGATTCCGATGGGACGAGCCGTCGCCGCGGCCGTCGCGAAGCGCCTCGGCCGCACGCTGCTCGAGCTCGGCGGCAACAACGGCATGGTCGTCGCGCCGTCAGCCGATCTCGAGCTCGCGGTCCGGTCGATCGTCTTCGCCGCGGTCGGCACCTGCGGCCAGCGGTGCACGACGCTTCGCCGGCTGATCGTGCACGAGTCGATCGCCGGCGATCTTCTGAACCGCCTGCTGGCGGTGTACGCACGTCTGCCGATCGGCGATCCCGCCGTCGCAGGCACGCTCGTCGGACCGTTGATCGACGAGCGCGCCGCGTCGGCGATGGAGGCGGCGCTTGCGGCAGCCGCGGCGTCGGGAGGACGAGTGCACGGCGGCGGGCGCGTCACCGAGGGCGTGCCGCGCGGCGGCTGCTATGTTCGTCCGGCGATCGTCGAGATCGATCCCCGCGCGCCGATCGTGCAGCAGGAGACGTTCGCGCCGATTCTGTACGTCATGCGGTATCGCACGTTCGACGAAGCCGTCGCGATCCACAACGGCGTACCGCAGGGGCTGTCCTCGGCGATCATGACCGGCGAAGTCCGCGACGCCGAGCGGTTCTGCTCGGCCTCAGGCTCCGACTGCGGCATCGTCAACGTCAACATCGGCACGAGCGGCGCGGAAATCGGCGGCGCGTTCGGCGGGGAAAAGGAGACAGGCGGCGGACGGGAATCGGGAAGCGACGCCTGGAAACAATACATGCGTCGCGTCACGACGACCGTGAACTACTCGAACGAGCTGCCGCTCGCGCAGGGAATCCGGTTCGAGATCTAGCGCTTGGTGACTTTGATCGCGCGCGATCCGCTGATCGCGTCGACGATCAGCTCGAAGGCGACCGCGTCTCCGGGCGAGAGACTGTTGAACGGCGTGTCTTCGCTCATGTCGGAGCGATGGAAGAAGACCTCGCTCCGATCCTTGAGACGGATGAACCCGTACGATTGCCCGATGACGAGCCTCGCGATCGTACCGCGCGTGCGTTTTCCGCCCGTCGGCGCCGGCGGACCTGGCACTACCAGCGGGGTTCGCGGCGACGCGGACCGCGGCTGTTGCCGCCGCCGCCACCGCCGCCAAAGGACGGCTTGGGACGCGCTTCGTTGACCTTGAGGCCGCGGCCGCCGAGTTGAAAATCGTTGAAGTCGTTGATGGCCTGCTGCGCTTCCGCATCGGAGGCCATTTCGACGAATCCGAACCCGCGCGCCCGGCCGGTGGCGGCGTCACGCATGATCGTCACGCGCTCCACGGTGCCCGCCTTCGCAAACAGCGCCTGCAGTTCGTCCTCGCCGGTTTCGAACGGAAGGTTTCCGATATACAGCTTGCGACCCATTCGTCTCTCTCCTTCGGCGCGCCGATTTCCCCTACGGATGTCGGCTGGATCTCGTCTCGTTGCTCATGAAATCGTCAGAGGAGGAGCGAGTCAGGAGGGCTCGATACGCCTGCAGGCGGCGCCACAGCACGCGGCAAATCCGATGACACATGCTAGCACGGTATATAATTGGCGCTCCTGCTTTTCTGAGCTCTTAGGCCTCCCGCCCGAGCCCTCACCAAAGCGCGTGAGGGAGATCCGCCTTGGTCCATCGTCCGACCGATATTGGTGCGTTTCAATTTGCTGTACTTGCGTCCCTGCGTGCGGCGCAACTCTGCCGGGGCTGTCTGCCCAGGGTCGAAGGCGATCACTGCCGGTCGGTCATGGCTCAAATGGAAGTGGCGGCCGGGGTTGTCATCGCCGCCCCCCGCGCGCTCAAGGATGCGGCGGGTGAGCTGATTGAGACACCCGCGCTCGAGCCGGCGGTGGTGGCGCCGGTCGCACTCTGATGCGCGTGCATCTGGTAAACCCGAGCGACATCTCGTTCGGCGTGGCCGTCATTACGCCACGCTGGCTGTACGTCCTTGCCGCCGCGACAGGCGACCGCTGGGGCGCTCCGCAGATCGTGGACGAAACGCTCTCGACGATCAATCTCGACGAGATCGCGTCCGGCGACGTCGTCGGCATCGGCATCCACACGGGCAACGCGCTTCGCGGGTATGAAGTGGGACGCCAGGTCCGCGCGCGCGGCGCGTGGGTCGTGTTCGGCGGCATTCACGCGACGCTCTATCCGCAGGAAGCGCACGTGCACGGCGGCGCGCATGCGGTCGTGCGCGGCGACGGCGACGTGATCTGGGAAACGGTCGTCGCCGATTGCGTCGGCGGCCGGCCGCGCGAAGTGTACGAGGGCGGCCGCGTCACCGGAGACGACTTCAAGCCCGCGCGCTGGGATCTGCTGCCGGACGCGAGCTACATGTGGGCCTCGGTGCAGACCGTGCGCGGCTGTCCGAAGCATTGTTCGTTCTGCTCCGTGTGGCGCACCGACGGCCAGGAGCCGCGCCAGCGGACGGTCGAAGCCGTCATCGGCGAGGTCGTCGAACTGCGCCGGCGCGGCTTCCGGTTCATCGCGCTCGCCGACGACAACTTCTATCCGGTCACACTCGACGATCTGGCGCAGGCGCGCCGGCGATCCGATCACACGCGGCTGCACGAGCTCGAAGCGCTCCGGCAGGAACGTTTCGACCTGATGGAGCGTCTCGCGCAGTTGCCGGACGATCTCGTGTTCTACACGCAGATCACGATGGAAGCGGCCGAGGATCCCGCGTTTCTCACCGCGATGAAGCGCGCGCACATTCTCGGCGCGCTCGTCGGCGTCGAGTCGGTCACCGCGGCAGGCCTCAAGGACGTCTACAAGGGCTTCAACCTCTCGGGCGAGGATCTGGTCGCG
>DATNBT010000523.1:0-13953 GCA_035571855.1 Vicinamibacterales bacterium | reverse complement strand
GCGCGTTCCTCGATGGAAATGCGCTTGAGCATGAGGAGTCCGAAGAACGCCGCGCCGAGCGGCCCGGCGATCCGCGCGCCGCTCATCAACGCCACCCCCACGAGCTCGCCGGCGACGCCGACGTAGTTGGGATGGCGCAGCCACCGATAGGGACCGCCGGTCACCCGCCGCTTGCCCGGCACCGTGATGACGCGGAAGGTCCAGGCATCGCCGAGCGTCCAGATGGCCCACGACTTCAGGAGCTTCGCGGCGACGAAGATCGCGAGGCCGATTGTGAAGAGTTCGTGACCCGGCCAGGACGCGCCTTCGGCAATCATCAGGAAGAAGACTGCCGGGTACGCGACGCGCATGACGCGGTAGACGTCGCCCGCCGCCTCGAGGCCGCCGCGCCCGAGCAGCGCGCGTTCGTTCACCGCCGCGATGCGCGCTTCGACGAGCATCGGAATGAACACGACGGCCAGCAGGATTCTCGTTACGAGCACCCGCAATCCCCGGAATACATCATCGCGCGCCGCAGGACAGCCGGCGCGATGCGCGCGGCCATCGCCGCGGCCGCAACCGCGCGCGGCGATCCGGCCAGCGAACGCACGCCGCGGTTGAACCGCCACTTCCCCGCGAACTCGCGTCGCCGCGCGCGCCGCAGCGAGTCGTGCACGCCGGACCATCCATGCGCGAGCGCCCTCGCCGCCGCGTCGGCGGCAAGCTCCGCGCCGCGAATGGCGTACCGCAGGCCGTCGCCGGTCATGGGATCGATGAAGCCCGCCGCATCGCCGGCGAGCAGGAGGCCGTCGATCGACACGTCGCGCACGTCAACCGCCAGCGGACCGAGCACGACGGGCGCCGACGTGAACCGCGCGCGGGAGAACCGTTCATGCAGCAGCGGGTCGCGCGCGAGCGCCGCGAGAATCGCGAGGCGCGGGTTGCCGAGCGGCGCATCTCCGGCCTGCCACGGCGTCACGAGACAGACGTTCGTCAGGTTGCCCGGAACCGGCGCGATGCCGATGTAGTGCCCGCCCCGCACGTGCATCTCGCCGAACCGCCGGGCGGTCGCGCTCTCCGCAACATCTATATATGCGCCGATCGCCCATCGTCGCGGCCGCGCCGGATGCGAGGCGAGGCCGAGCGCGAACGCCAGCGTCGAATGACGGCCGTCAGCGGCAACCGTGATCGGCGCGCGCACCTCGCACGGTCCGACGCGGATGCCGGTCACGCGCCCGCGCTCGACGATCGCACCGCGAACCGCCGCGCCCGCTTCGAACTGCGCGCCCGCGCCGATCGCGTCCTGCAGCAGCATCCAGTCGAAGTCCCGCCGCAGGATCGCGCGGCCGCTCATGCCGGGCGGATAACGCCCTTCGACGACCACGCCGTTGCTGCCGCTCACACGCATCCCGTCGACACGCAGGCCGCGTTCGTCGAGCGGCTTCGCCAGATTCAGCCGCCGCAGCGTGGCAATCGTGCCGGGATTGACGGTGTCGCCGCACAGCTTGTCGCGCGGGAACACCGAGCGATCGAACACCCGCACGCGCGCGCCCGCCCGCGCGAGGATCGCCGCGCACACCGCGCCCGCCGGCCCCGCGCCGACGATGACGACGTCCAGGTCAGGCACGGCCGATGACCATCGCGCTGTTCTTGGATCCGAATCCGAGGCAGTTGCACAGCGCGGCTTCGATCTCGGCCGGACGTCCGGTGTTCGGGATGAAATCGAGGTCGCAGGCCGGATCCTGCGCGCGCAGGTTGATCGTCGGCGGCAGAAAGCCGCGCGAGATCGCCAGCGCGGCGGTGACGACGCCCGACGCGCCGCTCGCGCCCTGCGGATGCCCGATCATCGACTTCACCGACGAACCGGCGACGCGGTCCGCGGCGGCGCCGAACACCTGGCGCACGCAGCGCGACTCGACGGCGTCGTTGAGCACGGTCGACGTGCCGTGGAAGTTGATGTAGCCGATCGACTCGATCGGATGTCCCGACCGCTCGATTGCCGTCGCGATCGCGCGCACGATCTCGCCGCCGTCCGGCGCCATCTGCACGCGGTGGTACGCGTCGCACGTCGATCCGTAGCCGTCGATCGACGCGTAGATCGTCGCGCCGCGCGCGCGCGCGCGGTCCTCCCGCTCGAGCACGAGCATCCACGCGCCTTCGCCGAGGACGAACCCGTCGCGGCCGCTGTCGAACGGCCTCGACGCTTCCGCCGGCGCGTCGTTGTACGCCATCGAGACGACTTTCATGCGCGAGAAGCCGAACATCATGCCGGGCGTCACGCACGCGTCCGTGCCGCCGGACAGCAGCACGTCGGCCTCCCCGGATCGAATCATCGCCGCCGCGTAGCCGAGCGCGTCGGTCGAGCTCGTGCAGCCGCACGACAGCACGTGGCTGATGCCGTGCACCCGCAGCGAGATGGAAATCTCGCTCGACACCATCCCCACGATCGAAATCGGAATCGCGTACGGCGTGACCTTCTTCCCCTTTTCGACGAAGAAGTCGAAGTACTGGCGCTCGCCGACGTCGATGCCGCCGCCGCCGCTGCCGACGATCACGCCCGCCCCGGGCTCGCCGACGCGCAGGCCGGCGTCGCGCCACGCCTCACGCGCCGCGATGACGCCGATGAGCGCGGCGCGCGAGTAGCGCTTCGGATCCGCGCGGTACTCGGGATCCCAGATGTCGTCCCCCTCGATCGCCGGCACATCGTCGATCGTGACGCCGTCGACCGGCGCGGCGACGCGGCAGCCGAAGCCGGACGCGTCGAATTCGGTGATCGCTTTGGTGCCGCTGCAGCCCGACGATACGCGCTGCCAGAAGCGTTCGCGTCCGACGCCGAACGGCGAGACGACGCCGATGCCCGTGATGACGACGCGCGGAGTGCCTGAATGACGCATGGTGAGACCTACAATAGTTGACCGGACGACCTGATGCTCAAATGACCAGACTCATTGTGTGGCTTGGCGGCGCGATTTTCGTCGGGGCGCTCTCGTACTGCGGCTACTCATACGCGTTCACCTGGTCGCACGGCGGTCCCTTCAGTCTGACAAACGCGCTGGTGGACGCCGTGCTGTTCAGCGTCTTCGCGCTTCACCACAGCCTCTTCGCGCGCGACTCGGTGAAACACCTGATGTCGTCGATCGTGCCGGCGCCGCTGTTGCGCTCGTCGTACGTCTGGCTCGCGAGCCTGCTGCTCATCGCGGTGTGTGCGCTGTGGCAGCCCGTCGGCGGTACGATGTACGGTCACACGGGCGGGCTGGCGTACGCGCACGCCCTTCTTCAACTGGCGGGCGTCCTGATCATCGCGCAGGCGGTCCGCGTGATCGACCCGCTCGAACTCGCCGGCATCCGCGCCGGCAGCCCGAAATCAGAAACCCTGCAAATCACCGGCCCATATCGGCGGGTCCGTCACCCGATTTACTCGGGCTGGCTGCTGCTGACGTTCGGCGCGGCGCAGATGACCGGCGACCGGCTGATCTTCGCGGGAATTTCGGCGATCTACCTGCTGATTGCGATGCCGTACGAAGAACGATCGCTCACGTTGAGCTTCGGCGCGGCGTACGACGACTACAAACGCCGCGTGCGTTACCGGATTGTGCCTTACGTGTATTGAAAACCACCTACCACGGAGGAAAGAAGGACTATCTATTGAAGCGCGAATCGTCGTCGTCGTCGGCGGCGGCAGCGTGCGGCGTCGCCGCGGGCGCCGTCTTCTCGCCGGGCTGCAGGAAGATCATCGAGTGCTGCGAGGGGATGTCGAACTTGGTCCGGCAGGCCTTGCAGACGACGTTGTCGTCGAGCCGGATCATGTAGTCGCGCAGTTTGGCAAACTTGGCGCGGTCGCGATCGTCGGCGCCCGCCGGCATCCGATCCTTCTTCGTCCGGACCACCCAGCGCATCTGATACTCGTTCTGACGCCGGCAGCGCGGGCACGTCAGCACGTCGTTGCGCATCTCGTTCCGGTTGTTGAAGAAGTCGCGCTCGTCGAGTGCCATCGTGGGATCATAGCATCGGGTAAATGGAGAATCGGGTAACCGGTTAATTGCGTTTAAAATATCGCGTGCTCCGAGGACGCGTTCTGTTCGGTGCGTGCCTGCTGCTGTCCGCGCTCGCCGCCGGCGCGCAGCCGCAGGAGACCGGAAGCATCGCCGGCCACATCCGGCTGACCGCGCGCGTGCGCGCGCCGCTGCCCGCCAATCCGTATCCGTCGCGGGCCATCGGCAGGCACGAAGCGCCGGCCGCGCCTGAAATCCGCAACGTCGTGGTCTACCTCAGGGACCCCGGCTTCAAGGGCGCGCTGCCCGCCTCGCACGTCGAGCTGCACCAGGAGAACGAGACGTTCGTGCCGCACGTGCTCGCGATCACGAAAGGCAGCACGGTCGATTTTCCGAACGACGATCCGTTTTTCCACAACGTGTTCTCGCTGTCGTCGGCGGCCACGTTCAACCTCGGACGGTACCCGCGCGGCAAGAGCAAGGCGCAGACGTTCAACAAGGCCGGCCTCGTGAAAGTGTTCTGCGACATCCATTCGCACATGAGCGCGTCGATCCTCGTGCTGGATCATCCGTACTTCGCGATTCCCGGCACCGACGGCAACTACGAGATCCGGAACGTCCCCGCGGGCCAGTACACGATCATCGGCTGGCACGAGCGCGTCGGCGAGCGCGCGGCGAGCGTGCGCGTCGACGCGGGACGGCAGGCGGCCGTCGACCTCACCGTCCCGGTCGAGGACGTGCCATGACGGCGTCGACGTCGTCTCCGGCGCCGCAGCCGCCGCGGCTGCTGGTCCGGACGCTCGGCGTCATCCTCGCCACCGTCGCTCTCCTCCTCATCGCCGTCTTCGTCTTCGTCTTCGTCAGCGTGCGCGACCAGGTGCGGCAGTCGGTCGCGGCCGGCCTCGAGTCGGGCCAGCGCATCTACGCCGCCGTCGAGAACCGGCGCCAGCGCGAGCTGCAGTCGCAGGCGGCGACGCTCGCGGAGAACCCCACGCTGAAAGCGACGATCGACACCTACGCCGCCGAGGCGCGCACCGCGAGCCAGGCGCGGATTCAGGAGTGGCTGGCGACGATCGACAACGAGCTGGAGAAGGTCGCCGCGCGCGTGGATTCAGACGCGCTGATCCTCGCCGACACGCACCAGACGACGCTCGCGGCGGCCGGCAGGCTCGGCGATCGCTGGCCGCGCGGCCGGCCGATTGCGATGGCCGCGGGGAAACCGTCGGACACCATCGACGGCGTCGTCCGCGCGGGCGGCATGCTGTTCCGCGTCGTGTCCGTGCCGCTGCAGCTGGCCGACGTCCCCATCGGGACGCTGTATCTCGCCGAGAACCTCGACGACCGGTACGCGAAGGAGCTGGCGTCGCTCGCCAACGCGGAGATAGCGATCGTCAGCGACGGCCTGCTCGTCGCGAGCACGCTGCCGCAGGCGACCGCGCGCGAGTTCGAAGCGGCGGCCGCGAGCCGCCAGCCCGACGGCACCGCCGTGCTCGACGGCCAGTCGTATGCGTTCCGGCGCCTCGTGCAGCTCGGGAGCACGAGTTTCTACGCGCTCGGGTCGATCGACGAATCGTCGCGCGCCGCCACGCGGACGGCGATCCGCAATCTCGCGTTGATTGCCGCCGGCGCCGCGGCGCTCGCCCTGATCGCGAGCTTCTGGCTCGCACGCATGCTGAGCGAGCCGGTCGGCCGGCTGTCGGCGTCGCTCGCCGCCGCCGGACGAACGCCCGGCGCGCGCGTGCAGCTCGCGCGGACCGGATCGAGCCGCGAGGTCGACACGCTGACCGACACCTTCAACGCGCTGATGGCGTCGGTCGCCAAGGCCGAGGAAGAGACGCAGGCGGCGTATACGGGATCGATCCGCGCGCTGGCGACGGCGCTCGACGCGCGCGATCCGTACACGGCCGGCCATTCCGAGCGCGTGAGCGTGCTGTCGGTCGCGATCGCGCGCGAGCTGAAGCTGCCGGACGACGACATCGAGGTCATCAGGCTGGGCGCCCTGCTCCACGACATCGGCAAGATCGGCGTGCCCGACGAAGTGCTGCTGAAAGCCGGCGCGCTGACCGAGGCCGAGTTCAACATCATCAAGCAGCATCCCGTCGCCGGCGCGCGCATCCTGCGGTCCGTGCCGTTCCTCTTGCCTCACATTCCGATCGTCGAGCTGCATCACGAGCGTCCCGACGGCCGCGGCTATCCGCACGGCCTGCGCGGCGACGAGATCCCGATGCACGCGCGCATCGTCCACGTCGCCGACGCGTACGACGCGATCACCAGCAAGCGCGCGTACCGGAACGCGCGGCCGTCGGGCGACGCGCTCCGCGAGATCTGGCGCTTCGCCGGGACCGAATTCCACGCGGAAGTCGTGGGCGCGCTCGCGACGGCGCTGCCCGGCGTGACGAGCGACACCGGCGAGCTCGTCGTCGATCACGGCGAACAGGTGCATGCGTAAGGCCGCCGTCACGCTCGCGCTGCTCGGGCTCGCGGCTCCGGCGGCCGCGCAGTCGGGATACGAGCGCTTCAGCCTCGACACCACGGCGGCGATCGACTTCTTCGGCGGCAACAACGTCAGCAGCCGTCCGCAGATCATCTTCGACATCACCGCCACGGCGAATCTCGGCAACGGCTGGCAGGCGTTCTTCCGGCCGTGGTTCCGCCTGCCGCGCCCGGCGGTGACCAACGGCGTCGAAGGCACGATTCCGCCGTGGGACGCGCAGATCTACCAGGCGAGCCTCCGCTACGAGCACATCGGCGACGTCTCGACGCGCGTCGACGTCGGCTACATGCCGTCGCCGATCGGCCTCGGCATGTTCGACGTCAACCCGCGGCAGAACCCGATGATCTCCGGCCACGCGAGCTATTTCGTCCCGATGCTGCCGTTCGACACCGGCAGCGCGCGCGTGCCGGCAATCGCGTCGACGTACCCGCTCGCCGGCGTGTTCACGGCCTCCAGCAACCACTGGGACGCCCGCGCCGCGGTCGTCAACTCGTCGCCCGTCCGCATCTCGATCGCGGGCGTCACGGCCAATCCCAGGTCGACGCCGGTGTTCGAGGCGGGCGCGGGCGTCACGCCGATCATCGGCCTGCGCCTCGGCGGCGTCTTCGCCCACGGCGCATACCTGACGAAGGACGAGCTCGCGCCGACGCTGCCGCAAGGCGATCGCACGGTGACGATGGCCGGGTTCGAGGGCGAATACGCGTTCCGGTTCACGAAGATCTCGGGCGAAGCGATCCACGACACCTTCGAGACGCCGACGGGTAACGTCGGCGCGACCGAGTGGTTCGTTCAGGCGACGCAGACGCTCTCGCCCCGCTGGTACGTCGCGGGCCGGCACGAAGGCACGTCCGCTCCGATCGTCGGCACCGGCGTCCTCTTCAGCGCGCAGCCGGCGATGTACGCGAACGAGGTGACGGTGGGCTTCCGCGTCACGCGGGACGTGCTGATCAAAGGCAGCTACTACGCGCGGCAGCCGTACCGAACGACGCCGCAGCCATGGGACAAGCAGGCCGCCATCCAGGCGGTGTTTCAAAAGCGATGGTGGTGAGGGCTCGATGGGATCAAATAGAGTGCCCTGGGGGATCACATAGAGTGCTTTGGGGGATCACATAGAGTGCTCTTTGCGATCACATAAGGTGCTCTATCTGATCACACTAAGCGCCCTGTTCGCTCGATCAAGCACCTTGTCTGATCCCACCAGGCACTCTATGTAATCGCAGGAATGAACCTCGCCTTCTACATTTCCGGCCACGGCTTCGGCCACGCCTCCCGCAGCATCGAGCTGATTCGCGCGCTTCTGGAAAAGGATCCGGGCCTCCGCGTGGACGTCAGGACGGCCGCGCCGCGGTGGCTCTTCGATGCGGCGCGCCTCGACCGGATGACGTACACGCAGGTCGAGACCGGCGTCGGGATGACGCAGAAGGACAGCCTGACGATCGACGTCCGCGATACGGCGGCACGTGCCGCCGGTTTCTACCGCGACTTCGATCGCCGCGCCGACGAGGAAGCGGCGGCGTTGCGATCGCGGCGGGCGGACCTCGTCCTGAGCGACATCCCTCCGCTCGCGCATGCCGCGGCCGCCCGCGCGGGCGTCCCGTCGATCGGCGTCGGCAACTTCACGTGGGACTGGATCTACGAGCACTACGCGACGTTCGAGCGCGACGCGCCCGGGGTGCTCGGCATCATCCGGGATGCGTACGCGCGCGCGGAGCGCGCGTTGCGGATGCCGCTGCACGGTGGGTTCGCGTCATTCGCCCGCGTCGCGGACATTCCGTTCGTCGCGCGCCGATCGACGCGGCCGCGCGACGAGACGCGCGCGCTGCTGAAGATCACGTCCGGCCGCCCGCTGGTGCTGGCGTCGTTCGGCGCGTACGGCGTCGACGTCCTCTTCGACGACGTCGCGCGGCGCGAAGCGCTCACGGTCATCGCGCCGCCGGCCGCGCTCGCCCCGCCGCTGCTGTACCAGGACCTGGTCGCCGCCGCGGACCTCGTCCTCACCAAGCCCGGGTACGGGATCGTCTCGGAGTGCATCGCGAACGGGACGCCGATGCTCTACACCTCGCGCGGCGACTTCGCGGAGTACGACGTGTTCGTCGCGGAGATGCCGCGTTACCTGCGCTGCCGGTTCATGCCGCAGGAGGATTTGCGGCTCGGCCGATGGCGCGCGCATATCGACGCGCTGCTCGCGCAGGAGGATCCGCCGGAGCGCGCGCGGATCAACGGCGCTGATGTTGCCTCGGAGATTATCGTCGGCCGGACCTGAAGGTCCGGCGGCACTGATGGGATCGCGAATAACCTACGGTTTCACGCAGGTGACGAGCGACCAGATCCTGGGGAAATTTACTTTCTCGATCGAGATGGGATCGAGATTGGCTTGCGCGAGGAACGCCGGCAGATCCAGGTCCGACTTGAAGCCGATGTGCACGGTGAGCGGCGAGATCGCGCGCTCGATGCACGCGAGCAGCCGGTTCTCGCTGCGGAAATGGTTGAGGAAGATGATGCGTCCGCCCGGACGGCAGACGCGGTGCATCTCGTGCACGACGGCGACGGGATCGGGGACGACGCTGATCAGGTACGGCGCGTACACGATGTCGAAGGTGTCGTCCGCGAACATCAGCGTCGCGGCATCCATCTGCTGAAGACGGACGTTGCGGATGCCCTTCCGCGCGAACCGCTCGCGCGCGATGTCGAGCATCGGCGCCGACAGATCGATGCCCGTGACGCGGCAATCGCGCGGATAGAGACACGCGTTGATGCCCGTGCCGACGCCGACCTCGAGCAGGTTGTCGCCGGACTGAATGCCCATCCGTTTGATCGCCTGCACCCGGCCGGGGTGCAGCGTCGGGCCGAAAAACGCGTCGTACGCCCACGCGATGTTCTCGTACACGCGGGCCACGAAGTCGGTTTCGACGGCCGTTACCGAGAGGGCTCTGGTGGAGGCGTCCGAAATATCGGGAATGTCGCCGAGTTGTGTCTGCGGCTCAAAAAGGCCCATCGGGAGGCACCGGAACTATATCACGTGTCCAGACGCTCGCACCGGAACGTCTCCGCGTGAATGAGCAGATAGGACTTCGTCACCATATCGAGCCCGATGGAGCGAATTCCGTGCCGCTGCGAATCGGTGAACTCGTGATGATGCCCGAAGAGATGCAGACGCGGCCGCATCGCCGTCAGCACATCGTTGACCGCGGTCTTGCCGGCATCGATGCGCTTGCCGGCCGGATAGAACGGGCGCGGCGCCTCGTGCGTAAGGAACACGTCGATGTCCTTGAGCGCTTTGCAGGCGAGCACCTCTTCCTTCACGAAATGCCGCCGCTTGTCGTCGCGGCTCTTGCCGAGCTTCACCGTCGCGGCCGACGACTTGCGGCCCTTCGACGCGGGGAGCGCGGCCGCCGGCGTGTGATACCAGCTCGGCGCGAACGTCCCGCCGAGCGCGGCGACGCGCCAGGGACCGACCTGGTGCAGCCGGCCGTTGCGCAGGTAATGGAGATTCGTCGCGGTCGGATGCCCGGCGATCGCATCCGCGATCACATCGAAGTCTTCGTTGTTGCCTTTGATCCAGTAGATCGGCGCCGGAGGTGAGAAGTACTCGCCGTCGTTGGTCGCGATGTCGCCGACCTGGAGCCACAGCGTCACGTCGGCGTGGCGCGCCATGATCTCGCGCACCGTCTCGAACTCGCCGTGGATGTCGCCTAGCGCGCCAATAAGCATGGGCGGGAAGGGCGGGATGGGCCTCTCCTGCCTTTTCTGCCCATCCAGCCTTACGCTCGCGGCGCCGCAGGCGGCACGAGCAAATCAGTTTTGTCCCACACGAAGTCGTCCTTCGAGTAGACCGCGAGCTCGTAGTCCTTGCCCATGAAGATCGCGCCGACCGGGCACGCCTCTTCGCAGTAGCCGCAGAAGATGCAGCGCGTCTTGTGAATCTGATACACCGAGGCGTAGCGCGGGCCGGCCTGCACGCTGCCGTTGTTTTCCGCGGCTTCGAGGTAGATGGCGTCCGCCGGACACGCGACCGAACACAGCCCGCACGCGACGCACTTCTCGAGATCGTTCTCGTCGCGCATCAGCACCTGCTTGCCGCGCCACTTGGGAAACATCGGGAACTTCTGGTCCGGGTAGTTGACCGTGATGGGCTTCTTGAAGAGGTGCTTGAGCGTGGTGGCGAACCCCACCAGGAGCGGACGGATAACAGCCATTGCCCCCAGTTTACCCGGCCATTAAGATCGATGTAAATCACGATGCCCGGAGAGACTGCACTGACGTCGCTGTCCACGGACCAGGTGCTGCTCACGACTCTGCTCGTGAAGCTGGCCGTCATGGCGGCGTCCGCCACGATTCTGGTGCGGTTCCGCCGGTTCCGGCAGTTCCTCATCTTCGAACAGCGCCCCACGCCGGACCGGCTGACCTTCGCGCTGACGCTCGGCGCCCTGCTCGCCGCGGGCGTCGTCGCCCGCCTGCTGCTCCACTACGACGCCGCTGACCTGACGCTCGAAGGCGCGTTCATCGCCGGCCTCATCGACGGCCCCTACGCCGGCGTCATCGTCGGCGCGATGGTGGGCCTGCCGGCGTTTTTCGCCGGGGAGTACGGCGCGCCGTTCTTCGCCGTCGGCTGCGGGTTCACCGGCGGCGGCCTGCGCGAGCTGTGCCCCAAGGAAGTGCTCTGGCAGTTCTCGCCGTTCGTGTTCACGCAGATCCACAAGCGCGTGTGGCGGATGATCAAGTCCGTGCGGGTCGACTGGCAGCTCGTGCTGCTGCTCGTGCCCATCGGCCTCGAGCTGATCCGCCAGGGCATCGGCTCGCGCGTCGGCAACCACCATCGCCTCTTCTACCTCGCGCCGGGATCGCCGTGGTCGCTCTTCTGGCTCGCCGTCATCCTGCTCGCGACGGTGCTGACCGTCGCGACGCCGATCAAGATCTGGAACAACGCGCGCATCGAGCACCGGCTGCAGGAGCAGGAGAAGCTGCTGCTCGCCGCGAAGCTCGAGGCGCTCGCGAACCAGATCAACCCGCACTTCCTCTTCAACACGCTGACGTCCATCTCGTCGCTGATCCGCACGCAGCCGGAAACGGCGCGCATGCTGATCACGAAGCTCTCGGGCCTCCTGCGGCGGCTGCTCCGCTCGACCGATCACTTCGTCACGCTGCGCGAGGAGATCGACGCGATCGACGAATACCTCCACATCGAGTCGGTGCGCTTCGGCCCGCAGCTCCGCATCGAGAAACACATCCACCCGGATACACTCGACGTCATCGTGCCGAGCCTGATCCTGCAGCCGCTGGTCGAGAACTCGATCAAGCACGGCCTGTCGCCGAAAGTCGGCGGCGGGAAAATCACGATCACCGCCTCGATGCACCGCGGCCGCGCGCTCATCGAGGTCGTCGACGACGGGCTGGGCATGAACGACGAGCAGCTCGAACACGCGCTGGGCGACGGCATCGGCCTGAGCAACGTCAACGAACGGCTGCGCACGATCTACGGCAGCCATTACGCCTTGCGTCTGCAGAGCCTGCCGGGCCAGGGCACGTCGATCACGATCGAGATTCCCGAGATGGCCGTTCCCGAGCGGGTCACGGCATGAAAGCGGTCCTCGTCGACGACGAACAGCTGGCGCGCGACGAGCTGGGCTTTCTGCTCGGGCAGATCGGCGGCGTCGACATCGTCGGTCACGCCGGCAACGGCGTCGAAGCGGTCGAGCGGATCAACGAACTGAAGCCGGACGTCGTATTCCTCGATATCCAGATGCCGGGCCTGACGGGATTCGAAGTCGCCCGCCGCATGATCGAGGCGGAGTCGGCGTCGCACATCATCTTCGTGACCGCGTACGATCAGCACGCGATCGAGGCGTTCGAGGTGAACGCGATCGACTACCTGCTCAAGCCGGTGGATCCGGCGCGTCTCGAATCGGCGATCCGCCGCACCGAGCGGCTCATGGCGCTCGAGAAGCCGGCCGGCGCCGCCGACGCGGTCGCCGGCGTCAGCGCCGAGCAGCTCGAGAAGATCGTCGAGATCGTCGCGGAGCGCCGCAACCGCCGCGACCGTCTCGCGCTGAAAGTCGGCGAACGGTTCCTGCTCGTGCAGGCCGATGAAGTGATCTTCGCGTCGCTCGCAGACGACGTGATCACGGTGGTGGCGGGCAAACACACGGGAACCTCGAGCTGCCGGACGCTCGACGAACTGCAGGAGCAGCTCGACCCCGGCATCTTCTGGCGCGTGCACCGCTCGCACCTCGTGAATATCAACAAGGTCAAGGAGATCGTGCCTTGGTTCAACAGGAACTACATCCTGAGGATGAAAGACGAGAAGGCGACGGAAATTCCGGTCAGCCGCAATCACACACGCCGGCTCCGGGAGTACCTGAAACTGTAGACAACCGCATCGCACTCGACATGCAGCAGCCGCTGCCGCTGCCTCCGCCGCCGTTCTCGGCGCCCGGCGCGCCGCGCATCACGAGCCCCGGCATCCGGCTGCAGCAGGTGAAGGAAGAGCTGATCGCGTGGGTGAAGACGCTGTTCTCGGCGGCGGTCTACGCGGTCCTGATCGTGACGTTCGGCTTTCAGATCGCGCGCGTCGAAGGCATGAGCATGGCGCCGACGCTCGAAGATCAGGATCGCCTGATCGTGAACAAGGCGATCTACCGCATCTTCGAGCCGCGGCGCGGCGACATCGTGATGCTCTACTACCCCCTCAACCCGGACAAGTCGTTCGTCAAACGCGTCATCGCGGAGGAAGGCGACACGGTCCGGATCATCGACGGCCGCGTCTACGTCAACGACATCCCGCTGCAGGACGACTACGTGAAGCCGGATTTCCGGAGCCACGACGACTGGGGGCCGCAGGTCATTCCCGAAGGTTACGACTTCGTCATGGGCGACAACCGGAGCAACAGTTCCGACAGCCGCGCGTGGGGGATGGTGCCGAAGAAATACATCATCGGCAAAGTACAGATACGCTGGTGGCCGGTCCCGACTGCGCGAATTTTCTGAACAGTTAACGCTTCCCTGATCGTTCTGTCAGGGTTAAGCTGACGCATCCCCAACATGTCACGCTGGGCGAGGCTCGTCGGCGCGATCCTGTTGTGCGTCGCGTGCGTGCGCTGCGGAAGCAGCGGCTCACCGAACGCGCCCTCCACGTCGGTGCCGCCGACGCCGATCGTGATCCCGGCGGCGCCGCAGACGTTTGTCGGCGCGGGCGACATCGCCGAGTGCGACAACTCCGGCGACGAAGGCACGGCGCGAATCCTCGACGGCATCGGCGGCACCGTCTTCGCGCTCGGCGACAACGCCTATCCCTCGGGACGCACCGAGGACTACCGCAACTGCTACGACCCGAGCTGGGGACGCCATTTCGGCCGCACGCGGCCGGTGCCCGGCAACCACGACTACGAGTCGCCGGGCGCCGAGCCGTACTACACGTACTTCGGCGCGCAAGCCGGCCCCGCCGGCCTCGGCTACTACAGCTTCGATCTCGGCGCGTGGCACATCATCGCG
>DATNBT010000522.1:0-2867 GCA_035571855.1 Vicinamibacterales bacterium | reverse complement strand
CGCGACTTTCGCGCGGTCGCCGGCCTCGCGGACCGCGCCGCGGATCATCACGGTGCCGTCGTAGATTTCGGGGACTTCCTGCTCGAAGAGCTTGATGAGCAGCGCCGGGTCGGTGCGCGACAGGACGATCTGCGGTCCCTTCGCGCTGCGGTTGACGCCCTTGATCACCGTCCGCACGCGGTCGCCGGGCGCGTAGCTCTCGGCGCGCGACTGTTCCTTGCGGGGCAGCACGGCCTCGATGCGGCCGACCTCGAGGATGATGTCGCCGTTCTCGAACCGCTTGACGATGCCGTTGACGACCTCGCCGACGCGCTGGTTGTACTCGGCGAAGATGTTCTCGCGCTCGGCCTCGCGGACCTTCTGGAAGATGACCTGCTTGGCCGTCTGCGCGGCGATGCGCCCGAGCACCTCGGTCGGCTTGGGGAACTCCATCTCGTCGCCGAGCTCGATGCTGTTGATGACGTCGTCTCCGTAGCCGGCGGCGCGGTAGGTGTCGCGCGCCTCCTCGATCGCGATTTCGGTGGCCTCGTTCGTCACCTCCTGCACGACCGTCTTCAGCGCGAACAGATCGACCTGGCCCGTTTCCATGTTGAAGCGGGTCTTCAGGTTCTCGTTCGTCTTGTAGTACTTGCGCGAGGCGGTCGCGACGGCTTCTTCAATCGCGCTGATCACCACATCGGGCTCGATGCCCTTTTCCTTCGCGAGTGCTTCGATGGTCTGCTGCAGAGGATTCGACATTGTTAGAAATCCACTTCGAGATTCGCTCTCGTAATCACGCCCAGCGGCACGCGGTGCGTGCGCCGGTCTTCGCCTTCGATCAGGACGACGGTCTCTCCGGGGCCGTCGTCGACGCCGCAGAGCGTCCCCTTGAAATATCCCTGGCCGTCGATCTTTTCCTTCATCACCAGCTTGGCGCGCCGTCCAGCGAACCGCCGGTAGTCTTCCTCGCGCGTCAGCGGACGATCGAGCCCGGGCGATGAGACCTCGAGCGTGTACTGCGACGGCACGATGTCGTCGACGTCGAAGATCGCGCTGAGGTCGCGGCTGACCTTCGCGCAGTCCTCGACGCTCACGCTGTCTTCCGCCGTGGCGCCGGAGCCGGGGCGATCGATCCGCACCCGGAGCACCATGCCGCTCGCTTCGCGGCGCCACTGCACGTCGAAAATTTCGAGCCCGTAGGACGCCGCCACGCGGCTGGCGATCTCCCGAACCCGGCCGATTACCTCTCCCGGCATGGCCCCTAAACAAAAAAGAGCGGGCAAAACGCCCACTCTGGCCGTACAGAGCAGATTTAGAACACTAAATCATACCACGCCTGCGGGGTTCGCTCAGGCGATGGGGCGTGCGATCAGATCGTAGTCCCTCGCGCCGACGATCTCGACGCTGATCACGTCGCCTGAGCGGAAATCCGCGGGATTGCATTCGGTCAGATAGACCGAGGCGTCGATGTCGGGCGCCTGGCTGGCCAGCCGGCCTTTAAGGACGAGCTCGTGCTCGCCGGCCGGGCCGTCGATCAGCAGCCGCGCGTGCTCGCCGATCCGCGCCTTCTGCCGCGCCTTGACGAGCCGCTTCTGCACGCCCATGATCCGCTCCCGCCGCTTCGTCTTCGTCGCCTGCGGCACGTCGTTGTCGAGGCTGAAGGCCGACGTCCCTTCCTCGTGCGAGTACGTGAAGACGCCGACGTGATCGAAGGCGTGATCGCGGACGAACGACTCGAGCTCGTCCACGTCCGCGTCCGTCTCGCCCGGGAAGCCGACGATGAACGTCGTGCGCAGCGAGACGCCGGGCACGAGGCGCCGGATGTGGTTGAGCAGCTCGTCGTACTTCTGCCGCGTGCCGGGCCGCTTCATCCGCTGGAGCACCGGGTTCGCCGCGTGCTGCAGCGGCAGGTCGATGTACTTGCAGACGTGCTCGCACTCCGCCATCGCCGCCAGCGTCTCGTCGTCAATCGTCGTGGGATAGAGATAGAGCAGGCGAATCCACTCGATGCCGGGCACCGTGTCGAGCCGGCGGAGCAGCCGCGCGAGCGCGCCGCGTTCGCGCCGATCGATCCCGTAGAACGTCGTGTCCTGCGAGATGAGCAGCAGCTCCTTCACGCCGCGCGCGGCGAGCGCCTCGGCTTCCGCGACGATCGAATCTTCAGGCCGGCTCCGGTACGCGCCGCGCAGCTTCGGGATGATGCAGAACGCGCACTTGTAGTCGCAGCCCTCGGCGATCTTGATGTAGGCGTAGTGGCGCGGCGTCGCCAGCAGGCGCGGCGTGTCCGCATCATATATATATGTGGGGGGCTGAGGTTCGCGCGGTTCGCGGTTCGCGGTCCGGAAAAACGTGAGCGGCGATGCGCCCGGCGCGGCGGCGGCGCCTCCGATCGCCTTCACGATCTCCGGCACTTCGCCCGTGCCGAGCACGGCGTCGATTTCGGGAATCTCTTTGCGAAGTTCGTCACGATAGCGCTCGGCGAGGCAGCCCGTCACGATCAGCCGCCGCGCGCTGCCGTCTTTCTTGTGCTGCGCCATCTCGAGGATCGCGTCGATCGACTCCTGTTTGGCCGAATCGATGAACGCGCACGTGTTGACGACGAGGACGTCGGCGGCCGCGGGATCGCGAGTCAGCTCGTGGCCGGCGTCCTGAGCCAGCCCCAGCATGACTTCAGCGTCCACGAGATTCTTGGGACAGCCGAGCGATACAAGACCAATCTTCATCGATGGAAGTCTATAATTGTCGCATGAGGAAGCGGTTTGCGGTAACTCTGGCGCTCGTGGCGCTCCTGGCCGCGCCGGCATTTGCCGACACGACGAGCGCGCTGCTCCAGCGGTTCTTCGCGGTCGACGCGCAGCCGCTCGTCAGTTACCGCGCGTTCCGTCACA
>DATNBT010000521.1:0-4483 GCA_035571855.1 Vicinamibacterales bacterium | reverse complement strand
CAAGTTCCGCGCGAACGGCGCCGTGTCCAACATGCCGGAGTTCGCGAGAGCCTTCTCGTGTAAAGCTGATGCCCCGATGGTCCGGCAGAATGCGTGTCGGGTCTGGTGAGGCAGGAAGGGCGGGATGGGCAGGAAAGGCGGGACGGAGAACACAGAGACGAAAGTAACAGCGCCTGCGGCCACACCGAGCCGAGGCCAGCGAAGGCCGAGGCGAGGTGTCAGCGTAAGTTCCGCGTGGGGGTGGGGCCCCACGCGCAGTAAAGAACAGTTAGCCACCGTCCATCAGGCGATCATTTCGTGTGATCGCTGTCCGCGACTGAGAAGGTATTGCCAGCAGATAGGCGTTGAGAAGCGGCGGGCCTATCGCGACGACACGTACTGGGCGCGCCCTGTGCCCGGCTTCGGCGATCCCGGCGCGCGCGTGCTGCTCGTCGGCCTCGCACCGGCGGCGCACGGCGCCAACCGCACGGGACGCGTGTTCACCGGCGACGGCGTCGGCGGCTCCGGCGACTTCCTGATCTCGGCGCTCCACCGCGCGGGCTTCGCGAACCGGACGACGTCGCACCACGCGAACGACGGCCTGACACTGCGCGACGCGTTCATCCTGGCGGCGGTGCGCTGCGCGCCGCCCGCGAACAAACCGACGCCGGAAGAAATCGCCAACTGCCTTCCCCACTTCGACGCCGAGCTCGGCGCCCTCCCCAACGTCCGCGTCGTCGTCGCGCTCGGGAAGATTGGATTCGACGCCTACCTGACGCTGCTGAAGCACCGTGGGCTGTCGCTGAAGCCCAGGCCGGCGTTCGGGCACGGCCTGGTGCACACGCTGCCGAACGGCCACACGTTGATCGGCTGCTACCACCCGAGCCGGCAGAATACAAACACAGGAAAGCTGACGGCGAGGATGATGGACGACGTCTTCCGCAAGGTTCAGCGGTCGTTGTTCAAGGCTCAGGGCTCGCGCGCGCGAAGCGTGGATTAGTTCGATACCATCCGGCGTTCGCCGGCGTCTAATCCGCCATGGCCCGAAAGATCCTGCTTGCAGTGCTTGTCATTGGCGGCGCCGGCATCGTAGCGATTGCCATAGCGGCCGCCCGTCGCGCTCCTGAACGGCTCGCCTCGGGCCTGGGCGGCGCGAAGAACGTCAGCGATTTCCAGACCGAGCATTACAGGATCCACGTGGCGTCGGTCGTGAGCGGGTTGTCGCATCCATGGGCGATCGCGTTCCTGCCCGACGGCGACATCCTTATTACTGAGCGCGGCGGCACGCTGCGCCGGGTGCACAACGGCGTGCTCAGGCACGCCGCCATCGACGGCACGCCGCGTGTGCACTCGACCGACCAGGAAGGTCTTCTGGACATCGCGCTCCATCCGCAGTTTGCGCGGAACCACCTGCTCTATCTCACCTACTCGAAGGAAGGGCCGGGCGGCACGACCATCGCGCTTGCGCGGGGACGGCTGGAAGGCGACGCCCTGCTCGACGTGAAGGACGTCTTCGTCGCCGACAACTGGGCGAAGGTGAACGGCAACATCGGCTCGCGCCTCGCGTTCCTGAAGGACGGCACGCTGCTGATGACGACCGGCGATCGGCATCTGCAGCAGCCGGCGCAGGACGAGACGCGGCACTGGGGAAAAGTCCTGCGCCTGCGCGACGACGGGACCGTGCCGGCGGACAATCCGTTCGTCGGCAAGGCTGCGTATCGCCCCGAGATCTTTTCGACCGGGCATCGCAATCCGCAGGGACTCGCGGTGGATCCGGCGAGCGGAGCGGTCTATGAAACCGAGCACGGTCCGCAGGGCGGCGACGAGCTGAACCTGATTCTTCCGGGCCGCAATTACGGCTGGCCCACGATCACGTACGGGAAGAACTACGACGACAGCATCATCACCAACGAGCGCGCGCGCGACGGCATGGAGCAGCCGCTCAAGTACTGGGTGCCGTCGATTGCGCCGTCCGGCCTCGCCGTTTATACCGGCGATCGATTTCCGAAGTGGAAGGACAACGTCTTCCTTGGCGCGATGGCGCAGCGCGCGGTCGGGGTGCAGCTGTACCGCGTGGATCTTTCGACGCAGCCGCCGCACATCGAGGGGATGCTGCATCCGCTGCTGCAGCGCATCCGCGACGTGCGGCAGGGCCCCGACGGCCTGCTCTATCTGCTCACCGACAGCGGCGACGATCGCCTCCTTCGCATCGAACCGGGCGAGTAAGTTCGAGAGCACGTGGGTGTAATTAGTTCGCGCGCGGCGCGCACGCGTCGCGATCCTGCGCCCATTCCACGGCAATGCGTCTGGTATCGCGCTTGCGTACATCGGAGGCCCGCCTCCGCCGACACATGAGCCTCAACGTCTCCCCGCCCAGGGCCGCGTGATCGAACTCCTCGACCGCGTGCTCGACAAAGGGATCGTCATCGACGCCTGGCTGCGCGTGTCGCTGGCCAGCATTGATCTCATCACGATCGACGCACGAGTCGTCGTCTCCTCCATCGAAACGTACCTGGCCATGGCGCACACGGTTTCACAACGCGCCCCGATCGCACGGCCGGTCGTCTCGTCTCCGCAGCGGCCGGATCAGCTGCGCCGGCATCTTCGTCACGTCCAGGAACAACTCGAGCGGCGGCATTTCGATCGTCACCAGGTGCGGAGGTTCGAGGACCGCGTGCGCGAGGAGCGCCGGGATTCTCACGCCAGGACCGTCGGACCTCAGGCGAAAGGCACTACGGGCGCGAACCTCCAACGCCGCGGACCACTCGCACCATCACGTCCGGCCGGTCGGTGATCAGCGCGTCCACTCCCCAGCCGATCAGGCGTCGCGCGTCGTCTTCATCGTCGACCGTCCACACCTGGACGCCGAGGCCGGCGCGGTGCGCGAGCTCGACGAAACGCGGGGACACGACGCGCGTGCCGCCGGACATCTCCGGCACCTGAAAGCCCGAGTACTTCGCGCCGCCCGGCGCGCGCCGGATCCACGACTGATACACGGCCCAGCGCACTTCTTCTCGCGCCGCGCTCGTCGCCATCGCGGGCGCGAGGCCGCGGACGGCATTCAGCGCCCGCTGGCCGAACGATCCGGCGCAGACCCGTTCGAGGGCGCCGGCCCGCTTCACGGCATCGACGACGGCGTGCGCGAGCTGCTTGCTGTTCACCTTGAGCTCGACAATCACACGCGCGTCACGAAACTGTCCGAGCACGTCGTCGAGCGCCGGAACGTCGAGCCTGGCGAGCGCGGCAGCCGTCATCAGCGCCACGGCGCCGTGCCCCGGCGTCGTCCGGTCGATTGTCGCGTCGTGATTGACGATGACGCGGCCGTCGGACGAGAGATGCACATCGAGTTCGATGCCGTCCGCGCCGAGCGACAGGGCGTTCGCAAACGCCGCCATCGAGTTCTCGGGCGCCAGCGCGCTCCCGCCGCGGTGCGCGAACACGAGCGGGCGTCCTGGAGTCGATGTCGTAAAGAATGGATGCATCCGGGTACCGTTATAGAATCGGCCTATGGCCGCCACCATCCACACGCTGGGCGAACTCCGGCAGGCGCGTCTGCATTCGCGTCCCGTCAAACAGGAAATCCGCGACAACCTCGTGCGCAAGCTGAAGGCCGGCGAGACGCTCTTCCCCGGCATCATCGGTTACGACGACACCGTCGTCCCCCAGCTCGTGAACGCAATCCTGTCGAAG
This sequence comes from Vicinamibacterales bacterium, assembly GCA_035571855.1. Classification (GTDB taxonomy): domain Bacteria; phylum Acidobacteriota; class Vicinamibacteria; order Vicinamibacterales; family CAVVIG01; genus DATNBT01. Next base: position 814 of record DATNBT010000521.1, on the reverse strand, counting down.
CACAACTTCATTCTGCTCGGACTGCGCGGGCAGGCCAAGAGCCGCATCCTGCGCGGGCTGGTCGACCTGCTCGACGAGCAGATTCCGATCGTGCCCGGCTGCGAGATCCACGACGATCCGCTCGCGCCGCTCTGCTCGGCGTGCCGAGCGCGCATCGCGCGCGAGGGCGAGGACATGCCGATCGCGTGGCTGCCGCGTGCGCAGCGGTACGTCGAAAAGCTCGCGACGCCCGACGTCACGATCGCCGACATGGTCGGCGACATCGACCCGATCAAAGCCGCGCAGGCGGGCCTCAACCTGTCCGACGAGCTGACGATGCACTACGGCCTGCTGCCGCGCGCGAACCGCGGCATCTTCGCCATCAACGAACTGCCGGACCTCGCCGGAAAAATCCAGGTCGGTCTGTTCAACATCCTGCAGGAAGGGGACGTCCAGATTAAGGGCTATCCGATCCGCCTGAAGCTCGACGTCATGCTCGTCTTCACGGCGAATCCGGAAGACTACACCGCGCGCGGCAAGATCATCACGCCGCTCAAGGACCGCATCGGCTCGGAAATCCGCACGCACTACCCGGCCGGCCGCGGCGACGCGATGGCCATCACCGCGCAGGAAGCGTGGATGACGCGCGACGGCATCGGGCCGAAGACCGAGGTGCCGACCTTCGTGGCCGAGGTGGTCGAGGAGATCGCCTTCCAGGCGCGCCAGGATCGGCGCATCGACAAGCGCTCCGGCGTCAGCCAGCGCCTGCCGATCTCCGCGATGGAAAACGTCGTCTCGAATGCCGAGCGGCGGGCGCTGACGAGCCGCGAAGACT
>DATNBT010000520.1:0-4144 GCA_035571855.1 Vicinamibacterales bacterium | reverse complement strand
CCACTGGAGACGGATTGGACGATGGCGACGGCAATGCGATGAACGTCTCGAACGGGTCCGCGATCAGCTCCGTCGGCGTACGCACGGCCGCCAGACTTTCGCGGAACGCAGTCACGCGGACGAGCACGTTGCGGAGAAACGCGACGTACCGCGCCGCTTCGGCATAGTTTTTTGCCGCGGCTGCGGTCTTCAAACCGCTGAACTGCTGGGAAGCCGGCTCGGTAAACCCCGACGCCTGCGCATCGAGCAGGCGGAGACAGTCGTCCAGCGCCGCGGCGTCACCGCGCTTCGCGGCCAGGCGCGCGCGCTCGAGCGTGACGGCGAGGTTGCCGGGCCGCGCCTTGAGAATCGCCTCGAACAGCTTCTGCGCGTCGGCGTCAGCGTTCGGTCCGCCGGCACGCTCGATTTCTTCGGCCAGCGCGTACCGCACGCGCATGTTGCCCGGATCGAGATCCGCGGCACGCCGGTAATCCGCGATGCCTTCGTCGAGTTTGCCTCGTGAGGTCTGCAGCCGGCCGTGCAGGTAGACGACCTCGCTGTTCTTCGGCGCGAGCGACACCGCCTTGTCGATCGGACCGGCGGCTGTATCGAACTCGCCGAGCCGGAGCGAGGTCAGCCCGAGATTCGCCCACGACGCCGGCTCGTCCGGCACAAGCACGGTCGCCTTCGCGAAGTCCTTCTTCGCGTCGTCCAGCAGGCCGACCTGAAGCTCGGCGAGACCGTGGTAGAACGCGCGCGTCGTGTCGTCGTAGACGGGCGAATCGACGGGCGGCAGCCGGTTGCGCGAGCACGCGGCGGCGGCGATCGCGAGCGCGGCTATCAGGAGACGGCGCATCGCGTCTCAGTGCTGGTCTTCGAGCCCGTGTTTCAGCGTCTCCACCGCCGACCAGACGGCGACGATGGTGATGAGGGCCATCAGGATGATGTAGAGCGCGATGGCGTTGGAGCCGTACTTCGGCAGGAGCGCCGTCGCGATCAGCGGAGAGAAGCCGCCGGCCACCGCGGCCGACAGCTGCGCGCCCAGCGATGCGCCGCTGTAGCGCACCGACGTGCCGAAGAGCTCGGAGAAGAACGCGCCCTGCGGCGCGTACATCGGCGCGTGCGAGCAGAGGAACACGAGCAGCAGCGCGAGCCAGATGAGCGGTGTCGAGCCGGTGTCGAACAGCCAGAACAGCGGGAACGCGAGGACCGCCGTCATCACCGCGCCGAACATGTAGACCGGACGCCTCCCGATGCGGTCGGTCAGCCATCCGTAGAACGGCACGAAGAAAAACTCGAGCGCCGAGGCGATCATGATCCCGTTCAGCGGGATGTCGCGGCTGATCTTCACCTTCTGCGTCGCGTAGACGAGCATGAACGCGCTGTAGATGTAGAACGCGCCGTTCTCGGCGCAGCGCGCGCCGGCCGCCTGCAGCACCTGCTTCGGATATTTCTGCAGCACTTCGAGCACCGGCTGCCGCGAGACGGACTTCGTCTCCTTCATCTTCGTGAACGACGGCGTCTCGAGAATCTTCAGCCGGATCAGCAGGCCGACGGCGACGAGCACCAGGCTGAGGATGAAGGGAACGCGCCAGCCCCACGCCATGAACGTGTCGGCCGGCAGCTTCGAGAACAGCGAGAAGACGATCGTGGAGGTCAGCAGGCCCGCCGGCACGCCGATCTGCGGCCAGCTGCCGTAGTAGCCGCGCTGTCCTTCGGGCGCGTGCTCGACGGTCATCAGCACCGCGCCGCCCCACTGTCCGCCGACGCCGAAGCCCTGGACGACGCGCAGGAAGACGAGGATCACCGGCGCCCACACGCCGATCGTGTTGTAGGTCGGCAGCAGGCCGATGCACGCGGTCGCGAGGCCCATCATGATGAGCGTCAGCACGAGCATCGACTTGCGTCCGACCCTGTCGCCGTAATGGCCGATGACGATGCCGCCGATCGGGCGGGCGGCGAAGCCGACGGCGTACGTGCTGAAGGCGAGGAGCGTGCCGACGAACGGATCGAACGTCGGGAAGAACAGCTTGTTGAAGACGAGCGCGGCGGCCGTGTTGTAGAGGAAGAAGTCGTACCACTCGATCGTCGTGCCGATGAGGCTGGCGATCGCGACGAGTTGAATCGAGTTCCCGCTGCCGCGGGTGACGGTGCTCATGGGTTGGACGATTGTATCGCCTGCGGATTGCCTGTCGGCTGGAACTCGATCGGCTCGTCCGCGCGATACGGCGTCCGGCAGGCCTTGCGCATCTCGTAGAGCCGGAGGTTGTCGTTGATGCGCTGGGCGACGAACGGCGAGCCGGCCTTCTCCGCCGCCGCGATCGCGTCGTGCTGCCACCGCGCGGCCTCCGTGAACTGCCCCAGCTCCGCCTGCGCCATCGCCATCGTCTCCAGGATGTCGCTGGCGCGGATGACGGCGACCACCGGCTGCATGATCGCGGCGGCGCGGCGTCCGTCGCGCGCTTTGTCGTCAGGCGCGGCGGCAAGCACGCGTGCGAGGGCGTTGTTGAACGCGAACTCGTTGGGGTACGCGCGCATCGCCTCCGTCAGGTAGTCGCGCGCGTCGGTCCACCGGTGCAGGCGGATGAGCGCGGCCGCGTAGCCGAACCGCGCTTCCGGCACGCGGGCGTCGGCTTTGACGATCGCCGCGTAGTGCGGCAGCGACGCCTCGAACTGCCCGCTGCGACGAAGCGCGTGCGCGAGCTGCAGCCGCGCCTCGACGTAGCCCGGCTCGGCGGCAAGCGCCGCCTGGAAGTGCTGGATCGCCTGCGCCGTCTGTCCCTGGTCGGCCTGGACGACGCCGAGGCTGTATTGCGCCTTGACGAACTTCGGATCGAGCGCGATCGCCTGCTCGAACTGCTCAATCGCGCCGTTCTTGTCGTTCTTGAGCGCGAGCACGGTGCCCAGCTTGTGATGGAGGGACGGCTCCTTCGGCGCAATCGCGACGCCCTTGCGGAAGCTGTCCTCGGCGGCGTTGAAGTCTCCGCGGTCCATCGCATCGGCGCCGCTCACCTCGTACGCGAGCGCGCTGTTGAGCATCGCGTTGAGGCGGTCCATCAGCGGGTCCGGCGGCTTGAGCGCCAGCGTGCCGCGCTGGACGAGATGGACCTGCGCCTTCTCCTGGTTGCCGAGCCCGCGATAGGCCATCGCCAGCGGGTAGTGCACGACCGTCGCGAGCGGATCGAGCGACAGCGCTTTCTCGAGATGTTCGACCGCGCGCGTGTAGTCCTGCTTCGCGAGAGCCGCGCGTCCGAGGCCGTACTCCGCCGTCACGGTGCGCGGCGCGAGCGACAGCGCCTTCTCGAACACCTGCTGCGCGGCGTCGGGCTTGCCCTGATCGAGATCGCCTTCCCCGACCCACACGAGCGTCGGCACGTCGTCGGGCTGCAGCTCGAGCGCGCGCGCGAACGCCGCATTCGACTGGTCGGCCTGCCCGCTGAGCTTATACAGATGTCCGAGGTAGTACGGCCATCGCGGGTCGCGCGGACTGAACGTCTGCGCGTTGAGGAACGCCGACTCGGCCTCGCCGCGATACTCGGCCGCCATCAGCAGCATGCCGAACTGTCCGTACGCCTGGCCGAGTTGCTCCGACGGCGTGGAGGGCGCGTTGATCTTCGCCTGCAGCTGCGCGTAGCCGTCGCGGAGCTGCTGCTGCACGGACGACGTCGCGTGACCGAGATCCGGGAGCTCGAGTTTGCGAAGCGTGTATGTCGGCGAGGGTTTCGCGGGCTGGGGTTTCGAGCAGCCGACAAACGTCGCGAGCAACGCGATCACGACGAGCGTAGCGTCCGCCTTCGGGCGGACGGCCGGCTGAAGCCGGACTCTACCTGAGTGATGTATACCGATCAATCGCCACATTGCTCTGTTCAACCATCGAGCCGTCGGGCCTGATGACTTTCACGCGCACCGGCCCGCTTGCGTCTCCAAGTCCGACGAGCACGCGCGGGTCGCGCGCCGACGCGTAGCTGCCGTCGGTGTGCGAACGCCGCGTCAGCGTGCGGCCGTCGCCCGTCGTCACGACGACGCGCGAGCCGACAGGCACGATGAACCCGACCCAGTGCTTCCGGCTCCCTACATTATTAATGAAGAGCCGCAGCGGGCCGCTGTCGTTGCCGACGACCATGTCCATGTCGCCGTCGTTGTCGATGTCGCCGAACGCGAGCCC
>DATNBT010000519.1:0-5677 GCA_035571855.1 Vicinamibacterales bacterium | reverse complement strand
ACGGGCGGCGTCGGCCCCGCCCGATCCATCACCGCGCGGCGCAACTGTCCTTCGTCGACGCCGGGCTCGCCGACTTTGCCGGCGAAGCGGATCTCGTTGACCCTCCGCGCAGCCGTCAGGTCGAACCGGAGGCCGACGCCGTTGCCCTGGCGCGACGCATCCACCCGCACGTCGTCGAACCGTCCCATCGCGAAGAGATGCAGCACCGTGTCGCGCACGTCGCGCATCGACAGCGGTGCGCCGGCGTGGACCTCGACGAGCCGCGCCAGGGCCGGGTCGACGACGTCGCGGCCGTCGACGACGAGACGGACCGATGCGATGGGCTGCCCCACGTAGTCGCCGACATCGGCGTACGCCGCGCCCGCGGCGGCGAGAAGCACGGCGACACAGGCGAGCCGGAACACTAGAAGGAGTGTCTCACGCGGAATTCGAGCGCGTACGTCTGCTGATCCTCGTTGCGCGAGAAGACCCAGTAGAAGCGATCGCTGGCCTCGTATTCGAGCAGGAGGATCTGATCGTTGAACGTCGAGTTGAGGCTGCGCGAGAACGTGAGATACGCGCGGTCGGAGATGCGTTTGCCGATCGTCACGCGCGCCGTCGGGTTGAGGCGCGACGTCAGCGCGTTCGGATCGGTGAACGACGGCGACACCTGGAACGTGTCCACGCCGAAGGTCTCCTGCGCGACGCGCTGCACCTCGTTGGACAGCGGGTTGCTCAGCGCCTGCGTCGCGCGCGTGCGGAGGATGTCGGTCTCGGTCCGGTTCGGATCCCTCAGCCGCACGAGCTCCGGCGCGGGACCGTTGACCGAACCGGGCTGCACGTCGCTCAGGAGCAGCGCGACGACTTCGGCCTGCGGCAGCGGCGGATCCGATTCGAGCGCCGGCTGCGCCAGGCGGTTCGGCGTGCCGGTCACGCTGACGACGACGCGATACGTCTGTCCGGGCGCGCGGACGTTGGTTTCGGCCTCGAGGTCGATGAACGGCTCGATCTTCGTCGGGTTGCTGAAGTCGAGGGTGCCGCGCGTCACGCGATAACGCCGGCCTTCGAAGTTCACGACGCCGCGATCGACTTCCGCGCGCCCGAGCAGCACGGGATGATCGTAGGTGCCGCGCAGGTTCAGATCGGCCGACGCCGAGAGCTGCACGAGGTTGGTGTCGACGCGGAACGCGTTCGGCGCCTTGATTTCGAGATCGAAGCGCATCGGCACCGGCGCGGCGAGATCGCTCGTCGCGGCGGCGGCGTCGGCCGAGGCGGCCGCGCGCGACGCGAGATCGAAGATGCTGCCGGGCGCGTCGAGGCGACGCGTCCACACGGCGCTCTGGACGTTCACCGTGCCGCCGACGACCGGCGCCTTCAGGTTGCCGCGCACGGAGAGGTCGGCGTCGACGACCGACTGAATGCCCTCGGGGTACCGCAGGTGCATGTCCTGGCCGCTGATGAGCACGTTCAGCTCGCCCGGCAGATAGCCGTCGAGGTTGATGCGGCCGCCGAACTGAATCGGCCCGCCGCCCATCGACGCCGTCACCTCGTCGAGCTGGATGCCGCGCGAGTCGAAGCGGATCGCGCCGTTGATGTTGTCGAGCGCGTTCGGCAGCGACAGATGCCGGACGCGGCCGTTGGTGATGACCGCCTGTCCCGTGAACGCCGGCGCGCGCAGCGGGCCGTCGACGGCCGCGCGCAGCTCGGCGCGGCCCGAGCCGCGGACGTCGCGGAAAAATCCCTGCAGGATGCCGAGGTCGGCGTTGCCCGTCGCCTGCAGCCCGATCGTCTGCCCGCGCAGATCGATCTTGCCGAGCATCTTCAGCGACGTGTTGACGCCGGCGAGCTGGAGGCTGTGAATCTCGATCGTCCGCTGATCGAGCGTCATGTGAATCGGGCCGTCGTTGCGCAGCGCGTAGTCGAACAGGCGCATGTCGAGCGCGTCGACGGTCGTGTCGACCACGAGGTGATCGACGTCCGCCAGCTCGCCGACGATGCGCACCGAGCCGCTCGTCACCGCGGTCGTGTACGGCGACAGGTTCGGCAGGAACAGGCGGACGTACGGATCGATCGAGCTGTCGTGGAAGCGGAACGACAGCTCGCAGTCGCCCTGCTCGTTCAGCGCGACCCGGCCGGCGCCGGTCAGCGCCAGCGTCGGCGACGCGGCGTTGATGTCGCCGCTCAGCTCGTTGCCGCGCAGCGACAGCGTGCCGGTCACTTCGCCGACCGGCTGTTCGCCGACCGCGGCGTCGACGACGCGGAACTTGAAGTTGTTGCGCGGCGCGTCGAACGTCCCGCTGCCGTCGGCCGTGAAGTCGCCGGTGCCCGACGCGCTGAACGACTTGATGCGCGCGCCCGCGACGCTCGACAGCGGAATTCCGCGCCCCGCCGCGTTGAACGAGTAGGTCGCGTCCCAGCCGATGAACGCCGCGCCCGTGATGCCGCCGCCGCGCGTCGCCGTGTCCGAGGTGATGCCGACGTCGATGGCGTCGAGCCGGATGCCGCGTCCGTCGAACCGCAGCGACGCCGCCGCCTTCCGCATCGGCATGCCGTACGCCGTGCCGTCCTCGATCGTCATCGCGCCGAAGCCGATCGGACGCTGGTACGGCCCGGTCAGGTGCATCTCGCCCGAGAAGAAGCCGTTGACCGGATACTCGTCGATCTGAAACGCGTGACGCAGCGACGCGACGTCGCGCCGCACGATGCGGAAGCGCGCGTCGATTTCGTCGCCGCCGTCGCCGCGCGGATAGCCGAGCGAGAACTTCCCGTCGGTGTGGATCTCCGAGCCGTTCAGCCGGACGACGCCGTCCTTGATGTCGACGTAGCTGTTCTCGATGGCGATCTGCGCGCCGCCTTCGCCCCACAGCGTGTCCCACGCCCACAGGTCTTCGCCGCTGAACTTCCCTTCGACCCGCGGCTTGTTGAACGCGCCCGTCATCGTCCCGTCGAACTGCCCGCGCCCGCCGAACGGGACGACGCCGGTGGGCGACCCGAAATCGGTGATGATGCCGGCGAGCAGCTGATCGGCTTCCTGGAAGTCCGCCATCACCGCGTGGAAGTTGAAGCGGCCGCGCTGATGCCAGTCCGACACGCCGTCGAACAGCACGTGCGTCTTCTCCGTTCTGAAGACGCCGCTGTCGATGGCCCATCCGGCCGCGGTCAGCGTGAAGTTGAACTGCCCGCCGATCGGCAGATGCGCGGCGAGCGGGATCGGCGCAAAGGGTCCCCACTCGCGCTGCGCGCGGCGCGGGACGCTTGCGAGACTCGGCCCCATCAGCGCGACACCCGGCGGCGGCGTCGCCGACACCGAACCGCCGCCGATCCGCTGGTTGAATTTCCCCGACGGCCACTCGAGGTAGACGTGCGCGTCGGCCGTCCCCGAGAAGTGCTGGCCCTTCGGCGTCAGCTCGAGATCGGAGAACGGCGCCAGCTGCGTCTGCGTGAGGATGACGTCGAACCGCTGCTTCGCCGGCTCCGGTTTGCCGAGCGGCTTGATCGAGTACTGGAACTTCGCGTCGCCGCCGAAGAACCTCGACCCCGCGTTCCACACGTCGAAGCCGTGTTCGTTCCACTGCAGCGTGCCGTACAGGCCGGGGAACCTGAAATCGTCGAGGCCCGCGTTCTGGCTCGCGAACGCGCCGCGCAGGTTGTGCCCGCCGTCGTACAGGCGGAACGTGCCGACGAAGTCGCCGTCGCCCGACAGCCGCCACTTCTCGTCGGTGAAGAAGATCTCGCGCATGCGGGCGAAGTGGACGCGCGACTTCACGTCGTACTTCATGTCCGGCCAGTGCGAGAAGTCGACTTCGCCTGTCGCCGAGGTCTCGGCGCCGTCGGTCTCGATGTCGATCTTCGGCAGGCGCACGTGCGGACCGTCGAGGACGAACTGCGCGCGGAAGTTGCCCCACATCGGCAGGTGATGCTGAATCTGGATCACGCCGCCCCTGAACGTCGCCGTCCCGTGATACTGCGGCAGGTTCGTGATGTTGATGTCGAGGTTCGGGCCGTCCACGCTCCACGGCACCTCGTGATCGTCGTAGGTGAAGCGCCCGCGCCACGCGCGCAGGTACTTCAGCGTCGTCGTGAAGCGGCGCGGACCCGTGTCGGGTTTGCTGTTGTCGACGAACTTCGGGAAGTTGTTCTTGCCGTTGGGAAACTTCTCGACGAGCATCGCCCAGTCGGTCATCTCGACCGACGAGATGATGATCTCCGGCCGCCGCCGGAAGATCGTCGACCAGTCGAGGCCGAGCTCGAGACGCTTCGCGGTGAAGAACGGACGATCGCCGGGCCTGACGCCGTCGATGCGGACGTCGTCGAGCACGAACGCGCCGCGGAGGATGTGCACCGACAGCCGTCCGATGTGAATCGGCCGCTTGAGCTGCGCGGTGCCGCCGCGCTCGGCGAGCTGCCGCAAGGACGGTCCGAGATCGATCGTCAGCGAAGCGACGATGGCCGCGGCGAGGATCGCGATCGTCAGCTTGACGGCGCGCCGGCTGAACCGGAACGCGGTGTGCGATCGAAGGCGCTCGAACCAGGTCACTGGATGACGACCAGCAGCGCGCCCGCCTCGACCGAGGCGCCTTCGCGCGCATTCAGCTCGGCGACGACCCCGTCGCGGCCCGCCTTGAGCTCGTTTTCCATCTTCATCGCTTCGATGACCACGAGCGTCTGACGCGCGCGCACGGTCTCACCAGCTGTGACGCCAACGCGCACGACTTTGCCTGGCATCGGAGCCACGAGTCGCTGGGGGCCGGCGCCCGCGTGTCCCCCATCGTCATGACGGCGCCGCCGTCCGTTGAGCGATATGGGAACCTGCGTGGTGCCGACGCGTACCCACAGCAAATTCGTTGCCGCGTCGTTCGTGAAGCCGACGTCGTAGGAATCGCCGGAAGCGCCCACGATGAGTGACATCGCGTCCGTGCCGACACGTGCAGCGTCGACACGCCACGACCGGCCGTCCACGCTCACATCGAACGTGTTGCCGGTCCGGTGTACGACGACCTGACGCACACGTCCGTTGACCTCGACTTCGTACTGCACGCCTTAAGTATTGTACCCGCTCGCCTTAAGCCTCGCGCTCCGGAGCGCGACGGCTTCAGCGGGGCGTGAGGCTTACAACGGGATGTTGCCGTGCTTCTTCGGAGGGTTCTTGTCTCGCTTGTTTTCGAGATTTCTGAGCGCCGTAATCAGCTTGCGGCGCGTCTCGCGGGGCTGAATCACTTCGTCGATGAAGCCGCGTGAAGCCGCTATGTAAGGATTCGCGAACTTCTCACGAAACTCTGCAATTTTTTCCGCTCGGGCTGCGGCGCCGTCGGCCGCCGCCTCGAGCTCCCTCTTATAGAGGATGTTCACCGCGCCTTCGGGGCCCATCACCGCGATCTCGGCGGCCGGCCACGCGTAGTTGAAGTCGGTCCGCAGGTGCTTGCTCGACATGACGCAGTACGCGCCGCCGTACGCCTTGCGCGTGATGACGGTGACTTTTGGCACAGTCGCCTCCGCGAACGCGAACAGCAGCTTCGCGCCGTGCTTGATGATCCCGCCGAGCTCCTGCACCGTGCCCGGCAGAAATCCCGGCACGTCCTCGAACGTCACGAGCGGGATGTTGAACGCGTCGCAGAAGCGGACGAACCGCGCGCCTTTGAGCGACGCGTCGATGTCCAGCGTGCCGGCGAGCACCGCCGGCTGGTTGGCGACGACGCCG
>DATNBT010000518.1:0-9258 GCA_035571855.1 Vicinamibacterales bacterium | reverse complement strand
CTGTTCGAGTGCGTGCTGGCGGCGACGAAGTTCGACGCCGACGATCTGGTGTTCGCGTCGTTGAAGGAAACCTGGCCGGGGATCGACTGGAAGACGCTCGCCGACTACACGAGCGGCCGGGTCGTCGTCCACGGCGAGCGGCGGGCGAGGGAGATGGAAGAAGTCGCCGAGACGCTGAGCGCGATCGGCATCGACCCGATCATGGCCGAAGCCACCGCCCGCCGGCAGGACTGGAGCGCGGCGATGAACCTGAAATCGCTCTTCGGCCCGGAAGGCCCGCGGACGTATCGCGAGGTGATCGAGGCGATCGCGAAGCTGTCCGCTACTTCTTCCCGGACATCAACGTGACCTGCACGTAATTGTCGGTCTGGAGGTACGCCGCGGCGGCCTGACGAAGGAGGTCGGAGGTGAGCGCGGCAATCTCCTGCGGCAGGCGGTCGATGGCCGCCGTTTCTTCGGCGTCGCGGTCCTCATAGCCCCGTGCAATCTGACGCAGCAGATACGCGTTGTCCTGGCTGTCGTTCTCGAAGTCCCGGCGGAGCGAATCGCGGACGCTGTCCAGCTGACGCTCCGACAGCGTCGTCGTCCTGACGAACGCGATCTCCCTGAACACCCGCTCGGTCAGCGCGGCCGTGCGCGCCGGGTCGCAGGTCCATTCGATGCGCACCGTGTACTGCGGCCGCGGAAACTTCTGCGCGTTCGGCGTCGCCGTAATGCTGTAGGTGCCGCCGAGCTCCTGGCGAATCGTCTCGAGCAGCCGCGACTGCAGCAGCAGCGTCACCGTCCTGAGCGCCAGCAGGTGCGCCGGGTCGTACTCGAACGGCCCGTTCAGCACGATCGCCACCTCGCTCTTCGGCGCGATGCCCTGTTCGATGGTCTTTTCGACCACGCCAGCGGGACGCACGATGCCGAGGTCGCGCCATGTCTCGTTCTTGTGCGTGGCGGGAAGGCTGGCGATGTAGGTCTCGACGAGCGGTCGTAGCCGATCGGGCGTGAAGCTGCCCACGAAGACGAACGTGAAGTTGCTCGCGTCGGCGAAGCGCGCTTTGTAGAACGCGAGGGACGCGTCGAGGTTCCAGCGCTTCACCGTCTCGGGCGTCTCGGGACGGCGCCGGGGGCTGTCGCCGCTGAGCGTCGCGCCGATGGTCTGCTCGAAGACGAAGTCCGGACTCGCCGACTGGTTCGCGAGCAGGCCGGCGGCCTGCGACACGAGCCCGGCGAACGCCGTTGGGTCGGCCCGCGGCTGCGTGAATCGCAGGTACAGCAGTTGAAACATCGCTTCGAGATCCTGCGGAGTGCCTCCGCCCGTCATTCCCTCACGCAGCTCGTCGATGAACGGCCGTACGGCGACGGCCTTGCCTGCGAGAATCTTGTCGAGCGTGACGGCGTTGAACCGTCCGACGCCGCCGGCGGGCACGACGTAGTCCGCGACACGCGCGGGGATGAAGTCGGCGTCGGAGGCGAGCGACGTCCCCCCGGGCGCCGCGGCGCGGAAGAGGATCTGATCTTCCTTGAGCGTCGTCGGCTTGAGGACGACGGTGGCGCCGTTGGACAGCGTCCATTCGGTGATGCCGGTGTCCTCGTGGACCGTCGTCTTCGCGATGGTCCCGGGGCGCGGCGGCGTTTCCATGAGCGCGACCGCCGCGGCCGTGTCCACGTGCGGCTCGAGTTTCTTCGCCGACGCCGCGGCGAGGACGGCCGTGAGCTGCGCCGCGTCGGGCAGCGCGGCGTTGTCGCTCTGGGGCGCCGAGATGATGACCAGCCGGTTCATCGCCGGGAACCAGTCGCCGCTGAGGGCGTTCATCTCGCGCAGCGTGATGTCGGGCAGAAACCGCCGATGGAAGGCGAGCTCCTGCCAGATCGTCGGCAGCGCTTCGCTCTGAAGAAAGTTCCGCGTGTATTCGTCCGCGCGGCTCGCCGACTCGCGATCCGGACTCTCGGCCGCGCTGCGCTCGTAGCTCTGGAGCATCGCCTGCTTCGCGCGCGCCAGTTCGGAGGCGGTGAACCCGAACCGCGCGACGCGCTCCAGCTCGGTCACGAGCGCATCGAGGCCGCGGCTGACGCCGCCGTTCGAGACGAGCGCTTCGAGGACCGCTTCGTCCTTCGTCGTCGGGGTGGAGAAGAGGCCGCGCGCGACGGCGGCCCGGAGAAAGGGCGGATCGGCGCTCTGACCGATCTCTCCCAGCCGCGCGCCGAGCAGATCGGAGAACAGCTGATCCTTCATGATCTCGCGATAGCCGCCGACCGACCCCTGGTTGCGCGCCGGCCGGAGGTCGCTGAGCTCGACGGCCGTCGTCGTCGTTTCGGTGTCGGTGGCGATGGCGTAGCGCGTGCCCGCGTGATCGGGGACGTCGAACGCGGGGCGCGGCCGTTCGGGCGACGGGGAGACCAGCGGCGAGAAATGCTCCCTGATCATCGACACGACGGCGTCGCGATCGACGTCGCCGACGACGATCACCGCCATCAGGTCCGGCCGGTACCAGTCGCGATAGAAGCGCGTCAGCTGCTCGCGCCGCGCGCGCTGGATGCTCTCGGGAGTGCCGATAGGCGGCCGGTCCGCGTAGCGCGAACCCTGGAGCTGCACGCTGCGGATCTTTTCCTGCGTGCGCTCGCCGGCGCCCAGGTGCAGGCGCCATTCCGAGAGGACGATGCCGCGCTCGCGATCGATACCCGCCTGATCGAACGTCGCCGCATGGGCCCAGTCCTCGAGGACGAGCAGCGCGCGGTCGAGGACGCCGGGGACGTCGGTCGGCACGCGCAGCGTGTACTGCGTGTCGTCGTAGCTCGTGGCGGCGTTCGCGTCGGGCCCGATGCTCAAGCCGAGGCCGGACAGGAAGTCGCTGATGCTGCCCGCCGGGAAATGAGTGGTGCCTTCGAATTCCATGTGCTCGACGAAGTGCGCGAGCCCCTTCTGGTCGTCGTCTTCGAGGACCGAGCCGGCCCTGACGACCAGGCGCAGCTCGGCGCGGCGCTGCGGCTTTCCGTTCGGCCGGACGTAGTAGCGAAGGCCGTTCGGCAGCGTGCCGACGGCCACTTCGGGATCCACGGGCATCTGCTGAGACAGCGCGTAGGAGGCGACCGAGGCGGCGGACGTGTCGCGAGCGCCGGGCGGAGTCTGGGCGGATGAGGCCGCGGCGGCCAACGCCGACGCGAGTGCGATAAGGAGAACGGCGCGGAAGCGCGGCACGGTCATGTTGCTATCCTACGACGGACCGCGTCGAGCTACTCCTCGTCCGGAGCGCCGCCGCTCCTCGCGACGTCTTCCTGCTTCACGCGTTCGGCGTTGAACTTCTGCGCGCTCGCGATGATCTTGTCGAGCGTCTCGTCGTAGTCGAACGACTCCGCTTTCGAGAAGCGCGTGTAGTTGACGCGCGAGACGACGAACGCCTTGAGGTACGGGCTCGTGAGCCCCTTCGCCTTCAGCTTCTCGACCGCCGCGCTCACGGCGTCGTCGAGCTTCAGGATCTTCTTTCCGCGCCGCTCGCGTTCCTTCAGCGCCCTGCCGACCGGTTCGTCCAGGAACGCGTCGACGCGGCGGAGGATCGACTGATACGCGCCGCCGCTCAGGCGCGGCCGCTCTTCGTACGCGACACCGAGCGTGAGAAACGCGGGTTGCTCGAACTCGAACGCGAACGCCGACTCGTCCGCGTCCTCGCGCCGCTTCGCGAGCGCGCGCGCCATGCGGATCGTCTCGAGCGACTTCTCGCGCAGGTTGTGCGCCTTCTCCGTGTTGAGCGCGAGGATCTTGAACGCGATGTCGGGGTCCGGCAGCAGCAGCGCGATGACCGTCCGCGCGCCGAGCTTCTTCAGCGCCTGCAGACGATGGTTGCCGTTGGGCGTCCAGTACTTGTCGTCGTGCCTGATGGCGATGATCGGATCGAGAAACGATCCGACTTTCTCGACGACGCCCATGAGACGCTTGACGTGGGTGTCCGACGCGTCGCGCTGGTACGGCGTGGGCTCGACGCTGGCGACGGGAAGGGCGACGAGCAGCAGCGGCTTGCCGCCGAACGGATCGCTGTAGCGCGCGAGGACCGCTCCTTCGTCGCGCTGGACGGCGGCGGCGAGCGTGTCGATCTCGACGCCGGCGATCTCCTGCGTCTGCGCGGGAGTGAGGCCGACAGAGCCGGCCGCGGCCTTCTTACGCCGAACTGCCTTCTTCTTCGCCACAGCGTCGCCCTTGTCAGCCCGCTCGCCGCTTGGGCTTGCGGGCGTGCCCGGCCGCTCGAACAGCGGAGCGGACGGTGCCTCGGAGATTCGTAGAAGAGGCAAATCGGTTGCGGCGGGCCTGTCGATAGTCGAACTCGTACTCCGGCCTTGGGCCGTCGGCAGCTTTAGCGCTTCGGCTCGTTTTCTTCATCATGTCGTTCGCGATTTGTTGCGCGGCGTGCATGAATGACGCGAACGCTGTCTCCCCGTTCGGTGAAGCCGACCACCAGGAGACGCGCCTGATTCGAATGGCCGATGATGAGTTCTCGCTTCTCATCGGCCGAATGATCAGGGTCGTCAAAGATACAGGCGAGTGGGTCTGCGAACAAAGGAAATGGTAGGCGGTTACCAGCCGAGGATCTTCGCGAACATCAGCGGCGCGCAGATCGTCGCGTCGGACTCGACGATGAACTTCGGCGTGTCTTCGGCGAGCTTGCCCCAGGTGATCTTCTCGTTCGGCACGGCGCCCGAGTACGAGCCGTAGCTCGTCGTCGAGTCGCTGATCTGGCAGAAGTACGCCCACAGCGGGACGTCGTCTCGGCGGAGATCCTGGTGAATCATCGGGACGACGCAGATGGGGAAGTCGCCGGCGATGCCGCCGCCGATCTGGAAGAAGCCGACCGGCTTGCTCGGCGCGTTGTCGCGATACCACGCGGCGAGGCACATCATGTATTCGATGCCGCCTTTGACCGTCTGCGGACTCTTGACCTTGCCTTCCATGCAGCGCGCGGCGAAGACGTTGCCGAGCGTGGAGTCCTCCCAGCCGGGCACGAAGATCGGCAGGTTCTTCTCGCACGCGGCGAGCAGCCAGCTGTTGGCCGGATCGACGTCGTAGAACTCCTTCAGCTTGCCGCTGCGGATCAGGCGGTACATGAACTCGTGCGGGAAGTAGCGCTCGCCCTTCTCGCTCGACGCGATCCAGTCCTCGATGACCAGCCGCTCGATGCGGCGCATCGCCTCCTCTTCGGGGATGCACGTGTCGGTGACGCGATTGAGGTGCTGGTCGAGCAGCTTCTGCTCGTCGGCGGGCGTCAGGTCGCGGTAGTTCGGCACCCGGCGATAGTGCGTGTGCGCCACGAGGTTGAAGATGTCTTCCTCGAGGTTCGCGCCGGTGCAGGTGATCGCATGGACCTTGTTCTTCCGGATCATCTCGGCGAGCGAGATGCCCAGTTCCGCCGTGCTCATCGCGCCGGCGATCGTCATGAACATGACGCCGCCGGTGTCTACATGCTTGATGTAGGCGTCGGTGGCGTCTTTCAGGGCTGCGGCGTTGAAATGCAGGAAGTGACGGTCGATGAAATCCGAAATCGGGCGAGTCGATGCGGGCATCGAGCGAAAACTATAACAAAGTACGCGTGTGCCTTAACGAAGAATTTAGCGCGCGATCGTCGCCGGATACTTCGGCTTGGCCGGCGGCTGCCAGAACTTGATATGGCCGCCCGCGAGGTCCTTGTTGTTCTCCTCGCAGGAGTACTCGATGATCTCGGTGGACATCAGCGTAAAGGTGCGCTCGTTCTTCCACGGCTTCGTATAGGCCTTCCGATCGTCGATCGTCACCGTGTACGCGATGTGGCCCATGTCGGTGCGCTTCAGCGTCTGGATCATGTGGAGCGCGTCGCTGTGCGGATGGCCGATCGTGTCCAGGCGCGTGTTGCCGTTGAAGCCGATGGTGTCGATGACCAGCGTGTCGCCGTCCCACCTGCCGACCGAGTCGCCGAACCACGACGGCTCGACGTTTTTCGGATGCTCGCGATTGAGCTTCACCATGTGGAACCAGGAGTTCTGCTCGAACAGCAGGCCGATGTACTTGTCGTTCTGCATGATCTGCAGCGGGTCGGGCGAGTTCATCGAGCGGCTCATGCCGAACGGCAGGCAGCTGCCGGTGTAGTCGCCGTTGGTCGGGTCGTACGTCTTCCAGTCCTCGAGGCCCGCGGGCGTGAAGGGCAGCTCGGCCCAGTTGCCGGCGCGATGCATCTCGTCGCGCCGGGCGGGTGAGTCCCCGGGTGTGAACGGCGGCTCGGCGTAACCCATCTGTCCGCGTCCGTTGCGCGACATGTCCGGCGTGTACGGCCGCTGCCACACGCCCTGCAGATCCGGCTTGCCGTCGGGCATGCGCGGCGCGGGGCTCGTCGGCGCCGCGGTGGGCACCGGCGTCTGTCCCGTGATCTGCGCGTTGAGCGGGGACGAGGGACCGAGGATGGACCAAGCACCAAGCACGAAGGACCCGAGGACTATTGCCTTACGCATACCCAGCTCCGTTTAGTTTTTTGCGGTGGGTGGTACCCAGACCTTGATGTGACCCTCGCGCAGGTCTTTGTTGTTTTCTTCGCACGAGTATTCGATCAGCTCGCCCTTTTGCCGCGTCAGCACGCGCTCGTTTTTCCACGGGCGCGTGTACGTCACGGGATCGTCGACGGTGACGGTGTACGCGATGTGGTCGGCGTCCGTGCGGTGGAACGTCTGGATGAGATGCAGCCGATCGCTGTGCGGATGGCCGATCGTGTCGAGCCGCGTCCAGCCGTTGAAGCCGCGCGTGTCGATGACGAGCGTATCGCCCTCCCAGCGGCCGACGGAGTGGCCGAACCACTGCGGGTTCGGATCCTTCGGCGCGCTCCGGCCGTCGGTCGGGACGACGTGGAACCAGTTGTTGACCTCGAAGAGAAACGCGACGTAGCCCGGGCTCTGCACGATCTGGAACGGATTCGGCGCGTTCACCGAACGGCTCAGGCCGAACGGCAGGCAGCTGCCGGTGTAGTCGCCGTTCGCCGCGTCGTAACTCTTCCACTCCTTCTCGCCGGCCGGGGTGAAGGGCAGCATGGGCTCGCCGACCTGATTCCGGGCCGTCCGGGTCATATCCGGCACGTAAGGACCCTGCCAGACGCCGCTCAAATCCGAGGAATTCTGCGCGAACGCCGCCGGAGAACCGGCGAGAACAACCGCGAATACGGCGGCGGGCAACACCTTCATTTCAGGGCACATCATACGCCCGGAACGCGCGAGTTGGCATTTGACTTTCTGCCGGTGGAGCTACGAAAATACACTCCTCTGTGTACGCCATTTGGCGTGGAGGAAATCGGATGAAGAAACTTGCTCTCGCTACCGCCGCTCTCGGGCTGTTGCTGGCCGCCGTGCCGGTGATGGCGCACCACTCTTTTGCTGCGGAGTTCGACTCCAACAAGCCGATCAAGCTGACGGGCTCCGTCACGAAGATCGAGTGGATGAACCCGCACGCCTACTTCTACATCGACGTGAAAGATGAGAAGGGGACGACGACGAACTGGGGCCTCGAGATGGGCAGCCCGAACGGCCTGATGCGTCAGGGCTGGACGCGCAACTCGATGAAAGTCGGTGACGTCGTCACCGTCGAGGGCAGCGCGGCGAAGGACGGCAGCAACATCGGCAACGCCCGCTCGGTCACGCTGTCCGGCGGACAGCGCCTGTTCGCGGCGTCGAGCCAGACGCAGGCCAATCCGTAATCGGCGCAGCGTCCTAGATGAAAAGTAAGGTCCTGATAACGACGGCCACGCTTGTCGTGGCGTCGTTCTGGGTACTCCACGCACAGGGAGGCCGGGGCCGCGGAAATCCCGCGGCCTCGCTTCCAACCCCTCACCTTGCAGACGGCACCGTCAACTTCGGACGCGTCGCCGGCGAAAAAGGCATCTGGCAGGTTCCGTACATCACCAACATGGGCATGCGCCTCGTCGACGACGAGGGCAAGTCGCTCGTCCCGCAGCCTGAAGGCCGCGGCGCGCGCGGCGCCGGTGGCGGCCGCGCGGGCGGTGCGCCGCTCGGCGGTGGTGAAGGGACGGCCGGTGGCGGCGGACGCGGCGGCGCGAAGACCGAGCCGTGGGTGCCGTTCCAGCCGTGGGCCGCGGCGGTCTACGACTACAACTCGAAAAACAACTCCAAGTACGATCCGGAAGGCTACTGCCTGCCGCCAGGCGGCCCGCGCCTGATGGCGACGCCGTATCCGGCGGAGATCATCCAGTTGCCGGAGCAGAAGCGCGTCATCATGATCTTCGAAGGCGCGACGCACATCTGGCGCGAGATCCACATGGACGGCCGCGAGCACCCGAAGGGCGACGCGCTCAACCCGACGTACCTCGGACATTCGGTGGGCCACTACGAAGGCGACGCGCTCGTCGTCGACACCGTGGGCTTCAACGAAGCGACGTGGCTCGATTACTTCGGCCATCCGCACACCGACCAGCTCCACGTCATCGAGCGGTTCACGCGCCCGAACAAGGGCACGCTGCACTACCAGGCGACCATCGACGATCCCGGCGCCTACACGAAGCCGTTCACGGTCGCGTGGGATATTCCGTGGAACGCCAACGGCGAGCTGACGGAATACATCTGCCAGGAAAACAACAAGTACCTGAACCGGCTGACCGACGATTTCAATCAGCCGATCTTCGGTCCTCGTCGCGCCCAGTAGTAGTGCAGGCCTTCAAGGCCTGCCTATGACCGACCAACAGATTCAACTGGCGTCCGACATGCTCTGGAACACTCTGGAGCGTGGCGGACGCCTGTCCGCGCTTCCCGACGACATCCGCCCCCGCACGCGCGAGGACGGCTACAGGATTCAGGCGCGCTTCGAGCGGCGCAGCGCGCGCCCGCTGTTCGGCTGGAAGATCGCCGCGACGAGCAAGGCGGGACAGGCGCACATCGCCGTGGACGGACCGCTCGCCGGACGCCTGCTCGCCGAGCGCGTGTTCGAGAGCGGCGCGACGCTGCCGCTCGGCAACAACAACATGAAAGTGGCCGAAGCGGAGTTCGCGTTCCGCCTCGGCGTGGATCTGCCTCCGCGGAAGACGCAGTACAGCGAGGATGACGTGCTGGCCGCGGTGGCCGCGCTTCATCCGGCGATCGAGGTTCCGGACTCGCGCTACGACGACTTCACGATCGTCGGCGCGCCTCAACTGATCGCCGACAACGCGTGCGCGCATCATTTCGTGCTGGGTCCGCCGGCGCCGGACTCCTGGCGTGCGGTCGATCTCGCCGCGCATCGCGCGACGGGATCCGTGCGGAGCGCGACCCCGGCAGGCG
>DATNBT010000517.1:0-4157 GCA_035571855.1 Vicinamibacterales bacterium | reverse complement strand
CGACAGCAGCGCGGCATGGGCACACGACGTCTCGGCGATCTCGCCGCTTTCGCCGATGGCGCGCGCCAGCGCCGCCTTCACGCTCGTCCCCGCGGTGCGCGGGATGTGATCGAAGACCGTTCGATCGTGCATGAGATGGTGACTTAGACCGGAGTCTCCGATCGAAGTTACACGCGCGATCCCTGGGACGATCGGCGCACGGGCGCGATCCTTATGAAATAATCACAACGTGCGAGTACAGCTTGGCTGCGAGCGTCTGCTCGCGTCGAACGCGCTCGACGGCAAACGCGTCGGCGTCGTCTGCAACCCGGCGTCGGTCGACAGCGGGCTCCGTCACGTCGCCGATCTGTTCGCGCGTCACCCGAAGGCGCAGCTCGCCGCGCTGTTCGGTCCTCAGCACGGCTTCCGTTCCGACGTCCAGGACAACATGATCGAGACGGCGCACGGCGAAGACGGCATACGCCGCGTGCCGGTGTACTCGCTCTACAGCGAAACGCGGGAGCCGACGGCCAAGATGCTCGAAGGCCTCGACGTGCTCGTCATCGACCTGCAGGACGTCGGCTCGCGCATCTACACCTTCATCTACACGATGGCGAACTGCCTCATCGCGTGCCGCAGACACGGCGTGAAGGCGATCGTCTGCGATCGGCCGAATCCGATCGGCGGCGCGCAGTTCGAAGGGCCGATGCTCGTGCCGGGCTTCGAGAGCTTCGTGGGCCAGTATCCGATTCCGATGCGCCACGGCATGACGATCGGCGAGCTCGCGCAGCTGTTCAACACCGAGTTCGGGATCGGCGCGGACGTGCACGTCGAGAAGATGAGCGGCTGGAACCGCGGCATGTACTTCGACGACACGCATCTGCCGTGGGTCATTCCGTCGCCGAACATGCCGACGCTCGACACCGCGATCGTCTATCCCGGCACGGTCCTGTTCGAGGGAACCAACGTCTCGGAAGGTCGAGGGACGACGCGTCCGTTCGAAATCACCGGCGCGCCGTGGGCCGTCGCGGAGCGGTTCGCCGATCGGATGAACGCGCAGGGCCTTGCCGGCGTGTTCTTCCGCCCGGCGGTGTTCGAGCCGACGTTTCAGAAGCACGCGAAGAAGACGTGCGCGGGCTGCCAGATCCACGTGCTCGACCGGCGCGAGTTCATGCCCGTCGAGACCGGCGTCGCGCTGATCATCGCGTATCACGACACCGATCCCGCCCAGTTCGCATGGCGGCAGCCGCCGTACGAATACGAGCACACGAAGATGCCGATCGACATCCTGGCGGGATCGTCGGAGCTGCGCGAGAAGATTGCCTACTCGCACAACGCGCGGGAGATTGCCCGCTCGTGGACGCCGTCGGTCGAGGCCTTCAGGAAGATTCGGGACCGCTACCTTCTTTACTAGCGGGCCTGAAGGCCTGCACGACGTCTGCGAGGCGCTTCTCCAGTTCCCGCACGCGCTTCGACAGTTCCGGCAGGTTCGCCCAGACGGCGTACTGCCGCGACGCGAGGCCGATCGGCACCGCCGGACTTCCCAGGTAGTACTGCCCGCCCTCCAGGCTCTTCGACACGCCGGACTGCGCGCCGACGGTCGTGTTGGATCCGATCGTGATGTGATCGGCCATCCCCACCTGGCCGGCGATCGTCACGCTGCCGGAGACGCCGACGAGTCCGCAGATGACCGTGTCTTCGCCTATGACCACGTTGTGCGCGATCTGGACGAGGTTGTCGATCTTGGTGCCGCGCCTGATCACCGTCGCGCCGAGCGTCGAACGGTCGATCGCCGCGTTGGCGCCGATCTCCACGTCGTCTTCGATGACGACCGTGCCCACCTGCGGGATCTTCACGCGCGTGCGGCCGTCCTGCGTGTACCCGAACCCGTCGCTGCCGACAACGGTGCCGCTGTGCACGACGACGCGGTTGCCGAGCCGCACGTCGTGATAGAGCGTGGCGTTGCCGTGGATGAAACAGTCGTCGCCGAGCATCACGCGTTCGCCGACGACGGCGCCGGCGTCGACGACGGAGCGATCGCCGATCGACGCGCCGTCCTTGACGACGGCGTTCGCGCCGACGTGCACGCCCTTCCCGAGCCGCACGTCGCGGCCGACAAAGGCCGTCGGATGCACGCCCGCCTCCGGCCGCTGCGGCGGATGGAAGAGACCGAGGATCTTCGCCAGCGCCGGTGTCGTCTTCTTCACGCGAATCAGCGGCTTGCTCGATGCCGGTCCGCTGAAAGCCACGACGATGGCCGCCGCGCCGGAGGCCTCCGCCCTGGCGAAGTACTGCTCGGTGTCGGCGAACGTGACGTGCCCCGGCTTCACGTCGTCGACGGGCGACACGCCGGTGACGTCGACACTTCCGTCGCCGACGAGCTCTCCGCCGATGTGCCGCGCGAGTTCGGAGACCTTCACTTGAAGTGCTTCGACGACAGCTCGTTTTCCTGACAGACGAACTCGATGAGCTCGTCATCAGGCATCAGCCGCTGCGTGAATTTCACCGTGAAGGGCTTCGTGTAGGCCTTCATGTCGTCGACGGTGAGCTCGAGTTCGAGGGTGCCGTAGTTCAGCCTGTGGAATTTCTCCGTCATCTTTCCGGCGTCGGTGAGCGGGCTGCCGTTGACGTCGAGCCATCCGCCGTCGCGGAAGCCCGCCGTCTGCACGACGAGCGTCTCGCCTTCCCACCTGCCCGTCGAGTAGCCGAACCACCACGGCTGCGGATCGCCCGGCGGCAACGCGCGGCCGTCGGTGAAGATCTGCCGGACGCCGCCGTTGCCTTCATAGAGGATCACGATCTCGTTCTTCCCCTGGATGATCTTCCTCGGCTCTGGATGGAGATGCAGCTGCATGTTGCCGAGCGGCAGGCAATGCGCGTCGGGGTTGTCCTTCGCGTTGTCACGCGTGCGGTTGTCCTTCAGCTCCTTCGCCCACGGCTGGTACGGCAGGCCGCCGGGCACCATCGAGCCGAGCTCGAAGAACGCCGCGATCATCGGCGCGGGGCCGCGGCGTGCCGGCTCGCTTCTCGTCGTCGGCGCGCCGCCGACGCCGGTGATGATGCCCTGCGCCGCCGCCACCTGCGCGCCTTCTCGCCAGCCGGGATTTTCCCAGACGCCGGAGAGATCGGGATGGCCGTCGAGAAACTTCGGCGCCGGCGCCGCGAGATTCGCCTTGCCGTCGGGCAGCCTCGGCACGTCGGCGCGCTTGTACGTCGGCCACTGCGCGGCCACGAACGCGAGCGCGAAAAGCAGCGATTTCATCCGGTCAACGATACGCGGCGGCCTGAATGCTGTAAAGCTCGGCGTACGGTCCGCGCGTCGCCATCAGCTGTTCGTGCGTGCCGACTTCGGCGACGCGCGCGCCGTCGAGGACGACGATGAGATCCGCCATGCGGACGGTCGAGAACCGGTGGGACACGAGGATCGTGATCGTCCCCGCCTCCGCGCTGCGCGCTTCGGCCGGCAGGCCGCGCGCGGCCGCGGCGTAACGCTCGAACAGCGCATGCTCGGTCTCGGCATCGAGTGCGGCGGTCGGCTCGTCGAGCACGAGCAGCAGCGGCGCATCGCGCATGAACCCTCGGGCGAGCGCGAGCTTCTGCCACTGCCCGAAGCTGACTTCGACACCGCCCGGCCACGTCGGTCCCAGCTGCGTGTCGAGACCCGCCGAGAGCTTCACGATCACGTCGTCGGCTCCCGCGCGGGCGACGGCGACGGCCACGGCCGGCTCGTCGTCGAAGCGCGCCATGTCGCCGATGCCGACGGTATGGCGGGCGCGGAACTCGAAGCGGAAGAAGTCCTGGAACGCGCCGGCCAGCCGTGCGCGCCATTTGTCCGCCGGCACCCGGCCGAGATCCACATCATCTATATAGATGTGACCGCTCGTCGGCTCGTACATCTTCGCCAGCAGCTTCACCATCGTGCTCTTGCCCGCGCCGTTCTCGCCCACGATCGCGACGACGGCTCCGGCGGGCACTTCGAGATTCACGTCGTTGAGGACGACCCGATCGGTACCGGGATACGCGAAGGACACGTGATCGAAGCGAATGCCTTTTGTGATCCTGGCCGGCGGCTGAAGATCCGCATGGGCGACGAGCGAGGCCGCATAGTCCTCGAGCCAGGCCAGTCGCCGGGCGCCGTACGCCCAGAAGCCACGCAGAAATCCCAGCTCGCCGACGGT
>DATNBT010000516.1:0-2797 GCA_035571855.1 Vicinamibacterales bacterium | reverse complement strand
GGCGCAATCGCGTCCGCCGCGCGCGACCGTCTTCCAGCACGCGCGGGTCATCGACGGCACCGGCCGCGTGATCACGGAGGACTCGTCGCTGTACGTCGTCGACGGGAAGTTCTCGGGCGCCGTCGCTTCGCCGAATGTCGTGGACCTTCGTGGGAAGACAATCATGCCGGCGATGGTCGACGCCCACGCGCACCTCGGCTACCGCAGCGGCACGACCTTTACCGCCGGCAACTTCACGCGCGACGTCATCCACGAGCAGCTCCGGCAGTTCGCCGCCTGGGGCGTGTCGGGCGTGCTCAGCACCGGCACGGACGTCGGCGACCTGATCTTCCAGCTTCGCGCCGAGACCGGCGCGCCCGAGTACGCCGGCACGATCATCCGGACCGCGTGGCGCGGCATCGCCCCGCCCGACGCCGGACCGTTCCCGCCGATGCGCGCGGCGCCGTTCGGAGTGAAGACCGAAGAGGAAGCGCGAGCGGACGTCCGGATGCTCGCGGAGAAGAAGGCCGACTTCGTGAAGATCTGGGTCGACGACCGCAACGGCACGCTCCCGAAGCTGAGCCCGGCGATCTATCGCGCCGTCATCGACGAAGCGCACAAGCACAACCTCCGGGTCATCGCCCACGTCGTGACGATGGCGGATGTGAAGGACCTGCTGCGCGCCGGCATCGACGGCTTCGCCCACATGTTCCGCGACCGCGACGCCGACGCCGAGGTGCTCAGCCTCCTCAAGGCGCGTCCGAAAGTCTTCTTCATGCTCACGCTGTGGGCGCCGCGGCTGGCGTCGATGACCTCAGCGCCGGCGTGGCTCGACGACCCGCGCCTCCGCCGGACGGCGACGGCCGAGCAGATTCAACAGTTCCGGTTCGGGTTCGCGAACCGGACAGCGCAGTCCGTCGCGCCCGCCGTCGAAGAGTGGAAGCACCTTCAGTACAACGTCGCGACGCTCGGCAAGGCCGGCGTGACGATCGTCCTCGGCACCGACGTCGGCGGAAACACCGGCGGCCCGCTGTTCGGCTGGACCGAACACATGGAGCTGGAAAACATGGTCGCGGCCGGCATGACGCCGGCGGCCGCGATCAGCGCGGCGACGAAGGGATCGGCCGAGGCGCTGCGCCTCGATCAGCTTGGAACGATTGCGAAAGGCAAGCGGGCCGACTTCATCGTCCTCGACGCCGACCCGCTCGCCGACATTACGAACTCGCGCAGGATCTCGCGCGTCTACCAGCGCGGCTTAGAAGTGAGCGGTGCCGCCGACAAACGGACCGCCGATCGTCATTGAGCCGGTGTTGAGCGGCGAGTTCCACACATGCCCGCTGTCCGCGAAGCGATAGCCGACCTGCGCGCCGGCGTGCTTGTTGATGTTGTAAGTCGCGTAGAACTGCGCGTCGATCATGTGGCCGTGCGTGCTGGTGTCGCTGCCCGGCAGGTAATAGAAGAGAAAATCGCCGCTCACCGAGAGGTTGCCGGATACGTAGTAACGTCCGGTCGCGCCGAGGCCCGGCATCAGGATGTTGACGCTCGCCGTCCCGGACTGCGCGCTGTCGGCCGTCGCCGCGCTGATGTTCAGGCTGCTCACCGCCACCATGCCGCCGAGGTAGCCGCGATCGACCGTCAGCGGATCGAACTCGTACGCCGCGTGCCACGCGCTCCAGCGATACGTGGACTCGACGCTGTCGCCCGCCTTGTAGGTCTGGCCGTTGTACTGGAAGGTCGTCGCGATCGTCGTCGTCTGCTTGAAGAACGCGGGGATGTACTCGCCGCGCACCTTGTGCTTCGGCGCAAGCTTGACCGTGATGTGTCCTTCGGGGAACACCTGGTTCTTCAGGCCGAGGAGCGACCGGAAGTCGACCAGCGATCCGTTGACGACGGTCGTCGTGGTGGTCCCGTTCGCCGTGGACGTGGTGCTCTCCGTGTCGGAATACTGGACGGTCCACGGCATGGCGAGCCAGGCTCCGGCCTGGAACTCGACGTGGTAGTCCTCGCCGATGATGTTGATGACCGGCGCGAGCGGTTCGGCCGGAGTCTGAGCCGGGGCGGGCGGCGGAGTCGCCGGCGCCTGAGCCAGGGCCACGGCCGGAGCGCCGGCAAGAACTGTCATAAAAAAGACGCTATATAAGCTGATGCGCATATCCCCCCAATTGTTTCAGACAGACGTGCCGCGTGTCGATCTGGCCGGGTCTCGTTCGACGTGCTAGCAGGAGGCGACACATGAGAGTCATGGTGATGGTACCGGGAAACAAAGATTCCGAGGCCGGCGTGATGCCGGACCAGAAGCTCCTCGCGGAGATGGGCAAGTTCAACGAGGAGCTGGTCAAGGCGGGCGTCATGCTTGCCGGCGAAGGGCTCCGGCCGACGTCGTACGCAAAGAGAGTGAAGTTCACCGCGACGCCGACCGTCATCGACGGCCCGTTCACCGAGTCGAAGGAGATCGTCGCCGGCTACTGGATCTGGCAGGTGCGCTCGATGGACGAAGCGGTGGCGTGGCTCAAGCGCGCGCCGTTCGGCGGCGGCGTGGAGATCGAAATCCGGCCGATTTTCGAGATGGAAGACTTCGCGAAGGCTGTCAACAGATGAAGAAGAACACGGTGCTGTGGATCATCCAGGGCGTGCTCGCGCTCATGTTTCTGTTCGCGGGCGGGTCCAAGCTGGTGATGTCGGCCGAGCAGATGCAGGCGCCGGGACCGATTCAGTTCCCGGTCGCCTTCATCCGGTTCATCGGCGTCTGCGAACTGCTGGGCGCGATCGGGATGATCGTGCCCGGCCTGAGCGGCATCAAGCCGGGGCTGACGCCGGT
>DATNBT010000515.1:0-4205 GCA_035571855.1 Vicinamibacterales bacterium | reverse complement strand
CAGCCGGCATCCGCGAGGTCGTGGAGCTCCGCGTTGAACGCGTCGCTCATCGCCATGATCCGGTCCGGCAGCGACTTGTAGTAGCTGTCCTGCACCGCGAACGCGACCAGCTCCGGCGTCACCGTCCCGAATTTCACGGGTTTGGTCGTCAGGCGCTGCGCCGCCTTGAAGATCTCCGCATACTGCATCTCGCCGGGACCGAGCGGCCCGACGATCTTCGGCATCACGCGCGCTTCGAGGTAGTCGTGGAGAATGTGCCCGCGCGGAAACGCGATGCCGCCCGCGCCGACCGACGCCAGCTCCGGATGCTGCGTGTCGAAGCCCGCCATGTGGTGCGGCGGATAATTCGTCCAGCTCTGGCCGCCGACGTCCTGGTTGAACCGGCAGTCGCCGTCCGTCACGATGTCGAGCCCCGCCACCTCCTGCTCGCGCAGGTAACACGACAGCGCGTCCACATACTGCTCCCGGAAGCGCGACATCACCATCGCATCCAGAAACGATCGGTTGCCCAGGTTTTCCGTATACCAGCTCGGACGCGGCAACGATCCCGTGATCGTCGTCGGCATGACCTTGCCCGCAGTCGCTTTTATCATCGCGTCTCCTGAATGATCGACGAACACGCGATCATGTCATGTCGAAATGTACAGTGTCAATGAACACGCGGCTTCGCCGGGGCTGCGGCGCGCAAGGCTCCGACCGCGCGAAATCGTTTCTGTATAATCCGCTCATCGAATGGCCCCGAAGGGACGCAAGCCTCAGACTTCAGACACCAGCACCGCCGCCGCAAGCCGCGCCAAAGCGTCGAACATCGGACCGAAACTCCGGCAGGCCCGCGAACACAAGAACATGTCGGTGCGCGGTCTCGCCCGCTACGTCGGCGTTTCCCCGAGCCTCGTCTCGCAGATCGAACGCGGCCGCGTGATGCCGTCCGTCGGCACACTCTACTCCATCGCCAACGAGCTCGGCCTCGTCGTCGACGATCTCTTCACCGGCGCGCAGCCGCGCAGCCGCAAGAGCGAGCGCGCGGACATGGCCGCCGCCGACGTCGTCAACCCGGTGCTCAAGAGCGGACAGCGCAAGATCATCAAGCTCGCCGACGGCGTCCGCTGGGAACGGCTGACGCCGACGCCCGACAAGGACGTCGAGTTCCTCGTCGTCGTCTACGACGTCGGCGCGGAGTCGTGCCCGAAGGACGCGCTGATCCGGCACGGCGGCAAGGAGTACGCGTACATCCTCAGCGGCCGGCTCGGCATCAAGATCGGATTCGAGGAATTCGAGCTCGGCCCCGGCGACTCAATCGCGTTCGACGCGCAGATGCCGCACCGGCTGTGGACGGTCGGCAAAGAGCCGGCCGAAGCGCTGTGGGTGGTGCTCAATCGTCACGGCGACACCCGCGTCAGGCCCGCCTGAAAAAGAAAAAGGCCGGGAGCAGTTGCCTGCCCCCGGCCCGACTAATCGTTAATCGCTAATCCCTAATCCCTAGAAATCAATCGACGCGCCGATCTTCATCACGCGCGCCGCGAGGACCGAGGTCGGCGTCAACCACGCGCCCGATCCCGTCGTCACCGCCGGGTTGAACGTCTGGTTGTACGTCAGCGCCGGGTAGGCGTTGGTCGCGTTGTAGAGATCGAGCGTGGCCTTGATGCGCATGCTCGACACGCGGAAGATCTTCGACAACCGCAGGTCGAGCTCGTTGATGCGATCGCCGTAGAGCGAGCCCGGCGCGACGAGGTTGACCGTCACAAAGGCGACGTTGCCCGACGGCGCGCGGCCCAGGAACTGCGCGATCTGCGCCGCCGTCATGTTGTAGTTCGCCGCGAGCTGCGCTCCGGGTTTGCTCTGGATCGTGGCCGAAATCTCGGCGTCGATCTTCGGCACCTGGTACGACGCGATGCTGCGGAACTGCGTGAGGAAGCCCGACTCGAGACGGCAGTACTGCTGCGGAGCCATGCCGCCGTTGGCGCCGTTGAGCGCGGTGAAGCCCGGAATCGTGACGCCGATCGCCGGCGACTGTGTCGGGCTGAGCGCGTCCGGCTCGTTGGCCGAGACACTGCACAGATCCTTGACCGTCTGGCCCGTGCTCGTGCCGCCCTGGAACGTCAGGCCCTTCGTCGCGCGGATCGCGACGTTGAAGTCGACGCCGCTCCAGTACTGATACTGGTTGCCGAAGTTGTTCGCCGCCTGGATCTGGACGTTGGACTGTCCGAACTTGCCCGGCACGACGTCGTGCAGGCCCGAGATGGTGTAGCCGCCGCCGCCCGGCAGACGCGAGTCGGCCGGCGCCGTGACGTTATACACACTCCAGTCGTTGACCGGATCGAGCGCGAGGTTCTGGGGGATGTAGTAGCCGTAGAACCAGCGCTTGTTCCACTGCACCTCGGCCGACATGCGCGACGTCACCTGCTGCTGCACGGCGACGCCGAACTGGTAGTCCCACGGCCGATGGTCGGTGAGGATCCCCGGGCTCCACTTGAACGTGTCGTTCAGCGTCCCGAAGTTGGCGTTCGACAGCGCGCCGCACGAGTCGCCGCCCTGCGCGCGCTGATCCGACGCGCCGGGAATCGTCAGGTTGCAGTCGACGACCTTGTTGTTGTTCGCGTCGACCCAGCTCCGCGTGGCCTGGGTGACGATGCGCGAGGTCGGCGCCGCGCCGGTGTACGCCTGGTCGTTCTGCGCCGGCTGGAGGTACTTGCCGAAGTTGGCCTTGATCGACGTCTTGCCGTTGCCGAACAAGTCGTAGGCGAGGCCGGCCCGCGGCAGGAGATCCTTGAAGTTCGCGCCGTCGGCTTCCGGGATGTTCGCGAACTGCACGAAGCGCGTGCCGCCGATCGACTCCGGCGGGTAGTAGCTGAACGCGTGCTCGAAGCGGAGGGCGCCCTGCAGCGTCAGACGGCCGCTCGTCCAGGAGTCCTGCGCGAAGAACGCGTCGTAGCGCGTCCGCCACTGGCTCTTGAAGATGCCCGACAGTTCCCAGAACTGGTTGGGCACGTCGCCGTAAGGATCGCCGCCGGGCCTGGTGGTGAACTGATAGACGAGGCCCTGCGAGTTCGCGTAGTTGCTGTCCTGGTTGTCGTAGTCGTACAGGCCCTGATAGCCGAACTTGATGTTGTGCGAGCCCGTGACGTACGAGATGTTCGCGTGCCAGGTGTTGGCCGAGATCCAGCCGGTCGAGGTCAGGAAGCCCGTGCCGCACAGCGTGCTGATCGAGCGGTAGCAGAGTCCGGGAACCAGGCCGCTCTGTTCGCGCACCTGAATGAAGTCGGACGTCGGGTTGCCCGGCGCCTGCGGTCCACCCCAGCGGCTGTTGTAGCCGCTGTAGCCGAACTCGAAGAGCATCTTGCTGGTCAGCGTGTTCGTGTAGGTGCCCTGCCAGATGCGCTGCGGCGTCGTGTTGGTGTACGACGTGCCCTCGGGCGCGATTGTCGACGTGCCGCCTTCAGCCCACCCGTTCGGATTCGCGCGGCAGCCCTTCGCGTTCGAGTTGATCCAGACGGCGCCGTTGCAGGCCTTCTGGTAGTCGCCGAACACGCTCAGCTTGCTCTTCTGATTGATCTGATACGTCAGCCGCAGGTTGTTCACGATCGTCGACAAATCGCTGCGCGCCTGGAGCGTCGAATCCGGGCTGTACGTCCACGCGTTCGCGTTGCCCGCGTTCGTGTTGAAGAACATGCCCGTGACCGACGTGCTGCTGCCGAAGGTGCGGCCCGTGTAGAAGAACCACAGTTTGTCCTTCTTGATCGGTCCGCCGAGGCCGCCTTCGACGTCATACAGGCCGAGCAGCGTCGCCGGCTTGCTGAGGACCGAGGCCAGGTAGTCGGTGTAGTTGTTGCTCTGCAGACCCGAGCCAGACGCCTGGAACGATCCTGAGAACTTGAACTGGTTGCCGCCCGTTTTCGGAACGATGTTCATCAGCGGGCCGCCCGTTTCGGCTTCGCCGAGGCCGCCCGAGGTGCGGAACGAGACTTCCTGCACGTTCGACGTGTCGACCGTGTAGCCGGACACGCCGCCGCCGCCGCGCGAGGCGCCGACGTTCATGCCGTCCACCTGCAGCCGTCCTTCGGTTATCGGTCCGCCGTGGATGCCGAAGAGGACCATGCCGGGCGTGAGCTGTACGGTGTTGGGATCGCCCGTCACACCAGGCACGAGGAGCATGATGCCGTTCCAGCTCTTCGCCGCGGGCGTGTTGGCCACGAGGTCGCCGCTCA